>JAXDMF010000251.1:0-4492 GCA_034666205.1 Gemmatimonadales bacterium | reverse complement strand
TGCCCGGTTGCCCGCCACGGCCGGAGGGGCTGATGTACGGGATCCTCCTCCTCCAGAAGAAGATCAAGGGGGAGACCTTCACCGACGACTTGCTCCGGGTGGAGAAGCTCGTCGGACCGTCGGGACTTTTCCTCCCGGCGGAGCGGGTCGACGAGCTCAGCGAGCCGTTCGGCAACTCCATCTCGCAAACACGATCCTCCTAATGCCTGTAGACCACGGGATCCTCATCCCGAGCCCTTCGCTTGCGCTCAGGACAGGCTTCGCGAGCGACCTGCTGCGCCACGCTCAGGAGCTGGAAAGATGAGCGAGGTATCGCCCTCCATCTCGGCCCTCCGCTCCCAGTTCGGCCCATCGGTCGAGCGCCATCTGGTCTCCTCCGGCCAGACCATCGTTTATGTGAGCCGGGACCGCGCGCACGACGTCCTCGCATGGCTCAAGGACACGCCGGGCCAGGAGTTCAATTACTTGACCGACGTCACCGCGGTGGATTATCGGGATCCCGAGCGTCCCCTCGAGGTGGTTTACCAGCTCCGGTCGCTCGGCCGCAAGGCCGATCTCCGGGTGAATGTGGCGCTGGACAAGCGGGGGGCGCTCGAGGTCCAGTCGGTGTACGACCTGTGGCGCGGCGCGGACTGGCTGGAACGCGAGGTGTACGACATGTTCGGCGTGACTTTCACCGGTCACCCCGATCTGCGGCGAATTTTGATGTGGGAGACCTACGCGGAGGGGTACCCGCTGCGAAAGGACTTTCCGCTTCGCGGTCACTTCAGCCGGGCAGAGCAGACCCGGCAGGCGCTGGCAGCCAATCCCGAGGCTAACTATTCCCTGGAAGAGCTGTCGATTGCCGATGCCTATGGTGAGCTACCCCAGGACATGCAGGAGCGGTTGGCGAAGGGCGAGCGGGGATTCCTGAAATGACCCTGCGCACGGTCGAGATGGCTCTTGCCACCCCCGGAGTGGACGCCGCCGGACACCCCATCCGCGTTCCGCTCGGGGTGGCCGGGGAGAACGGCACCTACCGCGAGGACCTCGGCGCCGAGCACATGTTGGTCAACATCGGCCCCCAGCACCCGGCCACGCACGGTGTGCTCCGGCTGGTGCTCGAGCTCGAGGGTGAGACGGTCAAGCGCTGCATTCCGCACATCGGCTATCTCCACTCTGGGTTCGAGAAGCAGGGCGAGTACCGGCAGTACAACCAGATCATCCCGCTCACCGATCGCACCGACTATCTGTCGCCCATGGCGAACAACGTGTGCCTGGCGCTCGCGGTCGAGAAGTTGATGGGCATCGAGATCACCGAGCGCTGCAAGGTGCTTCGGGTGATCGCCTGCGAGATGAGCCGCATCATCTCCCACCTGGTCTGGCTGGGAACGACGGGCATCGACCTGGGTGCGTTCACGCCATTTCTCTGGTCGTTCCAGGAGCGGGAGCGCATCTACAACCTCCAGGAATCGTGGACCGGTGCCCGGCTCACCACCAGCCTGACCCGGGTCGGCGGGATGATGGCGGACATCCCGGATGGCTGGGAGGCCGATCTCCGGGAGTTCACCAACACCTTCCCCACGACGCTCGCGGAAGTGGACACCATGTTCACCCGCAACGCCATCTGGATCGGGCGGACCCAGGGCGTCGGCGCACTCACGGCCGACGAGGCCATCAACCTCTCGCTGTCCGGGCCGATGCTCCGGGCCAGTGGCGTAGACTACGACGTGCGAAAGGATCGGCCGTACCTGGACTACGAGAGCTATGATTTCGACATCCCGGTGGGCGAATACGGCGACATCTACGATCGCTACCGGGTGCGCATGGAGGAGATGACCCAGTCGAATCGGATTCTGGAGCAGGCCCTCGTTCGGCTGGGCCGTCTCAAGGGCGCCCCCATCAACGTCTCCGACCCGCGGGTCGTGCTTCCTCCCAAGTCCCGGGCCATGAGCGACATGGAAGCCATGATCTTTCACTTTAAGCAGGTGATGGAAGGAGTGAAGCCGCCGGCCGGTGAGGTATACATGGGGGTGGAGAACCCCAAGGGTGAGCTGGGCTATTACATGGTCTCCGATGGCACCAGCAAGCCGGTCCGGTGGCGGATCCGACCGCCTTCGTTCATCAACCTCGCCAGCCTGCCCACGATGTGCGAGGGAGCGCTTCTGTCCGACGTCATCGCCATCAACGCCAGCGTGGATATCGTTATGGGAGAAGTGGATAGATGAGCGAGGTTAATGTTGGGCCGCACCTTCCCGTCTTCGTCGGGCCGGCCCGCGCGGCGCTGGAGCAGCTCTTTACCCGCTACCCGACCAAGCAGGCTTGCCTGCTGCCGGTGCTCTGGATGGTGCAGGAGGCTCGCGGCTGGATCTCCGAGCCCGCCATCGGCGAAGTGGGAGAGGTGCTGGGGCTCACACCGGCGTACGTCAAGGGCGTGGTCACCTTCTACACGATGTACCACACCCATCCGGTCGGGCGCCACTTCATCCAGGTCTGCACCACCTCGCCCTGCAACATCTGCGGGGCAGAGGCCGTGATGAAGGCGCTGGTGAAGGAGACCGGTTGCGGTGAGCTCGGGGCCACCAGTCCGGACGGCAGATTCACCGTGATCGAGGTCGAGTGTCTCGGTGCCTGCGGATTCGCCACCCCGATCCTGATCGACGACGACTTCATCGAGAGCGTGACGCCCGACAAGGTACCCGGCATCCTCCAGAGGTATAAGTAATGGGCTTCCCACATCCGACTCATCCCAAGGAGAATCCGGTCCTGTCGAAGCACTTCGGCGATCCCGAGGCGCTCACGTTCGACGGCTGGGTGAAGCGCGGCGGCTACGAAGGCCTGCGCAAGGTCCTCCGCATGACCCCCGAGGCGGTGATCGAGGAGATCAAGACCTCCGGGCTCCGCGGCCGCGGTGGCGCCGGGTTCCCGACCGGTCTCAAGTGGTCGCTCATGCCGAAGGCGGACGGGCGTCCGCACTACCTGGTATGCAATGCGGACGAGTCCGAGCCCGGAACCTTCAAGGATCGCGAGATCATGCGGTGGACCCCGCACCAGCTCATCGAGGGCTGTGCCATCGCGGCGTACGCCATCGGTGCGGAGCGGTGCTACATCTACATCCGCGGTGAGTTCACCGATCCACTCAAGATCATGCAGCACGCGATCGACGAAGCGACCGCCAAAGGCGCAATCGGCTCGAACGCCTTTGGCAGCGGCAAGCGGATCGAAATGATCATCCACCGCGGAGCCGGCGCCTACATCTGCGGCGAAGAAACCGCCATGCTCAACTCGATCGAGGGGAAGCGAGGCAACCCGCGGATCAAACCACCGTATCCCGCACAAGCCGGTGTTTTCGGGATGCCGACCACGATCAACAATGTCGAGACTCTTGCATGTGTGCCGCACATCGTTATGCGCGGCGGGGAATGGTACAAGGGTCTCTCGCTCAGTAATCCCAAGAGCACCGGCACCAAGCTGATCTCGGTCTGTGGCCACATCCAGCGGCCGGGGAATTATGAGGTCACGATGGGCACCCCCATGAAGGAGCTCATCTACGACATGTGCGGCGGGATGCGCCCGGGCCGGAGCCTCAAGGCGGTGATCCCCGGCGGCTCATCGGTACCGATCATGAACGCCGCGGAGGCGGAGGATTGCCTGCTCGACTATGAGGGCGTAGTGGCGAAGGGCTCCATGCTCGGCTCGGCCGGGATGATCGTGATGGACGATAGCACCGACATGGTGTATCAGATCTGGCGGCTGGCCCGGTTCTACGCCCACGAGTCCTGCGCTCAGTGCACCCAGTGCCGGGAAGGCACCGCCTGGTCGGTTCGGATCCTGGAGCGGATTCTGGCAGGGAAGGGGAAGCAAGAGCATTTCCAGCTCCTGCTCGACCTCTCCGACAACATGACCGGCAAGACCATCTGCGTGCTGAGCGACTCCTGCGCCGCGCCGATCGTGAGCGGGATCCAGAAATTCCGCCATGAGTTCGAGGCGTACATTCAGGGCGCGCGTGAGCCGGCGATGGCGGCCGTTTGAGGAAAAGCAAAAGCAAACACGTGCTTTCGTGATATGCAGACTATGGGTCTAAAGGATCTAGATGACTGAGGAATTGGTCAACGTCACGATCGAGGGGATGCCGGTCAGCGTCCCCAAGGGCACCACCATCATCGAAGCCGCCAAGCAGGCCGGCATCCTGGTGCCGCACTACTGCTATCACCCGTCGCTCTCCTCGCCGGCGGTCTGCCGGATGTGCCTGGTCGAGGTGGAGAAGGCGCCCAAGCTGCAGCCGGCCTGCGTGACCACGGTGACCGAAGGCCAGGTCGTCCACGTGAGCAGCGAGAGCGCCAAAAAGGCCCGCGAGAGCGTGCTCGAGTTCCTGCTGATCAACCACCCGCTCGACTGTCCGATCTGCGACCAGGCGGGTGAGTGCGAGCTGCAGGACTACGTCTTCCAGGAGGGACGCGCGGGCACCCGGTACGCCGAGTACGCCAAACGCTACAACCCGGTCGAGGACTTC
>JAXDMF010000250.1:0-3074 GCA_034666205.1 Gemmatimonadales bacterium | reverse complement strand
AAGTGCTGTTAGAGGCCCGTCCTCCGACCTTCCGGGTACCTCAGCTATCGGTCGATGTGCGAGTCGCCGATGGGGACCTGTGCACCGACGTCGGCCATCAGGGCCATGGCTTCCAGCGTGCGCTCCTGATCGCTGTCGTACAGTGCCTGGCTGCGCTGCATCCGGCGCTGCATCCGGCCCCGCCCCAGGCCGAGAGCGACGGTGACGCGGGCGGTCTTGCGCCGAAGCCGCCAGCGCTGTTCCTGGCCGTCGAGGAGCCCGAGCTTTACCAGCATCCGCTCCAGGCTCGGCACTTCGCGGCCACACTCGCCGCTCTGGGCGAGAGCTCCGGGTCGACCGTGCAGGTCGCCTACGCCACCCACTCCGAGCACTTCGTCGATCCCACTCACTACCGGCGCCTGCGCCGCTTCCAGCGCCTTCCCGGCACCGACTGGCCGCAGACCCAAGTGACCGAGGCAACCGTTGAGCGGGTGGCCGCCCGCCTCCAGGGCGCGTACGACGCCGACCAGGTGGCTCTGCGGGTACGCATGACCCTGCGTCGGCAGGTGGCCGAGGCCGTGTTCGCCAAGGCGGTGATAGTGGTGGAGGGCACCTCTGACGCCGGACTGCTGCACGGCATCGCCGACCGTTCTGGGGGCTTCGACGCCCTGGGCGTCGCGGTCGTCGCTAGCACCGGCAAGCGGCAGCTGCTCATTCCTTGGGCGATCCTCACCGAACTCGGAGTCCCCGTATACGTGGTCTTCGACGCCGACGGAGGGCTTGCCCGGCGGCGGATGGCCCAGGGCTTGCCGCGGGCCAAGGCCGAGCACGCGCAGGACAAGGAGCAACACGAGAACGAGGTGGTGCTCGCAGCGCTGAGCGCCCCCATCGAGCTCGCGCCGGCCACCCAGGTGACCGGCAGCTATGCGGTCTTCGCCGATACCCTGGAGACCGAGTGCGCCGCATGGGACGGGTTCGACGCCGCGGTCGAGGCCGCCAAGGAAGAACTGGGCGACTGGCGCGAGAAGTCCGACGACGCCTACCGACAGGCGGCTACCACGCTTGAGAGTAACCCACCGGTTGTGCTTTGGAAGATTGTCGAGCGTATGCGGGCGCTGGTGGCATGACGAGCGTCAGAAGGCGGCCGCAGCAGAACTCGCCCGCAAGTCGGTCAACCCCCCTTCCGCGGCTACTTGCATGGCGGTACGTCGCGTGAAATATTTACGACGTGATACCACTACACTGTGGGCTAGCGACGGTGTTCGCTCGGAACAAGCACTCGCTGGCGGTAGTCCGAGGTCTGATCGGCCGCGGGATCGAGCAGACGTACGGCTTCTATGACCGGCGCTGCGCACCCGAAGACCTGCTCGGATCGGTGGTTGCCGGCAATGTTCGGCAGTTGCTATGGGCGGATATCCAGCGTCACCAGGGGGATCCCGAGGCAACGTTGATCGCACCCAGCCGCCGCGGGAACAAGCTCGATTACCTGATCTTGCACGACCGGCTCCAGATTCCCCTGCGGGTGCGCAAGCACCCACGTGAGGAGCGCAGTGACGTGGTGCTTCAGCCGACGGGTGCTCAGGTGGATCTGTTCGGCGAGGTCGAGCAAGCGACCCTGTATGTGACCTTTGACGTGGACCTACGCACCCAGGGGCTCGCTGAGGTGTGGCTGTCGGAGATCGCAGGCTTCGACACCAGAACACCTAGGGTGCTGGATTGGCTACCCCTCCCCCCGCCACCGGCTCAACTGCTACCTGACACGATCCCGCCGTGGCCCGACGACGAGCCGAAGGGGACCGGATTCGATGAGTGGGAGTTCGACAGGCCGGGAGACAACCCCGGCGACGAGCCCGCCTGAGATCGCCCGGAACCAGCGAGTGTGTTCATGGGCGCTGTGATCTTTGGCGATCGACTTCGTTCCGCCCGTGTTCTCCGCGCTCTCACGGCCACAGTCGTGGCAGATTGGGCTGGTTGGTCGGCCGCGACGCAGTCCAGACTGGAGAAGACGGTCTCGTTCCAGCTGGAGGCTGACGGTGCCGAGCGCCTGAGCACTGTCCTAAGGTTCCCGCTCGCATACCTGTCGGCGCCACCCCCCCCGCCTCTGTGCGCCGAGCAACTGCTGTTCCGTGCCCCGGCTCGGACCACCCAGCGAGAGAAGGACTACCTGGCGGAATTCGCCCGGCTAATCGGAGAGCTTGTGGATTGGTTGGATGACAAGCACCGGTTGCCACCAGTCAAGTTGCCGGTGCGCGACTCCCGTACCGACCTCACGCTCGCTGCCAGCGAGGTTCGGCGTAGTTTCGGACTGGGACCAGACCAGCCGATCGGGCATTTGACTCACCATGCCGAACGCGCGGGTGTGCTCGTGGTGCTGCGTGACCTTGGCAGTGGCCGGGACGGACCGCTGCGTAGTACTGATGAAGCGCCTGACAAAGAGATCGTGCGGGCCGCACTGCATGAGGACCACCACGGCTACTCCACGCGAACCGGTGAGGCGCACGATCGGCCCATGATTGTGCATCGAGCTGTTAGCTCGTGGGAGCGCACCAGGCTCACCGTGGCGCACGAAATAGGGCACCTGGTGTTGCACAGTCGCGAGCTCTTACCGGACGCCGAGGAGGTGGCATACGACTTCGCTGCTGAACTGCTCGCCCCGGCCGTTGCCGTGGCGCAACACCTCCCTTGGCCGGTCACCCTCGCTGAGCTGCTGCCGATCAAGATGCACTTCGGGATCTCGGTTGCCGCTCTCGTGAAGCACCTTCGCCGCCACGAACTGATCGACAAAGCCCGCTACCAAACTTTGACCAGCCAGCTCTACCGCCGGCGCAACCCCGCGTCCGGCACCACATGGCGTAAGCAGGAGCCAGGCTGGGACCAGCGGAAGCCGGAGCAGCCGCGGCTGCTGCGTACTTGGTTAGAGCGATGCCTCGGTACCGCCGCACCCCAGGCGGTACATCAGATGTCCGGCGAGCTCTGGCCAACTGACCTACTTGCCTCCATTCTGAGCGGTCAACGGGACCACGCCGCTGCGCGACCGAGCTCCCCTACCATGCACGAGCCTCACGCTCACTCTTCGCGCGGCGATGTTGTCGACC
>JAXDMF010000249.1:0-6183 GCA_034666205.1 Gemmatimonadales bacterium | reverse complement strand
GAACGATGAGATCGATGCCCAGGGCGCGGCCCCACCCGATCACCACCTGTCCGTGGATGAGCCGGTCGTCGACCCGGCAGAGCACGATCGACATCAGGGCAGCCGGATCGATGCTTGGCCGATAGTGACGGCCCGGGAGGCAGCCTCTTCGGGAGAGAGCGAGCGGTGGAAGACGAAATCCACCAGCATCGCCAGGTTCACACCAGTCACCACCCTCACTGACGGATCGGCACGAAGCCGCTTGAGCACGGCAATGAGGCAGGAGCCACTCGCCATGTCCACGAAGATGACCGCGGGATGCTGATCCACCGCCGCCAGCACACGCTGCTCCAGTGTGTCGCGGTCGCAGCCCATGTTCGACACCGGAATCAAGGCGGCGTCCACACCGCTGATCTGCTCCGCCGCTTGCACCAGGGCCTCTGCCATGGGCCCGTGACACACCACCACCCCTCGCAACTCCTCACTCATAGTCTTCCTGGAGATACTCCCGCACCCCGCGTTGATCCTTCATGCGCTTGATCAGCCGGGCATTGAATGCGGCCGCCACGTCCACCCCGGAGTAGCGCAGCAGGTGCATCATCGCCACGACCTCGGAGACGACGGTGATGTTCTTGCCGGGATTCAGTGGTACCACGACCCGGGGGACCGTCACATCGAGGATGGTAGTTTCCTCCCGGGCCAGGCCGGTGCGGTCCGCATCCTTGGCGGTTTCCCAGTCCTCCAGTTGCACCACGACCTCGATGCGCTTCTGCTGCCGGACGGCGCGGACGCCGAACAGCGCAGGAATGTCGATCAGGCCGATGCCGCGAATCTCCATATGATGGGCGGCGAGCTCGTGTCCCCGCCCGATGAGCACGTCGTTGCCCCGGCGGGTCACCTGCACCACGTCATCCGCCACCAGTCGGTGACCCCGCTCCACGAGATCGAGCACGCATTCGCTCTTTCCGATTCCCGAACGGCCGACGAACAGCAAGCCGACGCCGTAGACGTCCGCCAGCGAACCATGAAGCGTGGTCCTTGGTGCGAAGGCTTCTTCGACGATCGGCTTGATCCGGCGATAGAACTCCGCGGTCTTGAGCTTGCTGCGGAGGAGGGGAACTCCCTTGGCCCGCGCCAGCTCCAGCATTTCCGAAGGGACCTCCTGCCCCTTGGTCACGAAAATGCAAAACAGGTCGAAGCTGAAGAACTTCTCCAGCGACTTCCTCCGTTCCTCGGAAGGAAGCGAGTTGAGATAGGTTATCTCGGTCTCACCGAAGACGTGCAGCCGGTTGGGTGCGAAGCGGCCAGTGTAGCCGGCCAGGGCGAGTCCGGGCCCGGCAACCTCGGCTTCGGGCATCTGACGGTCCAAGCCGAGCTCGCCGGTCAGCGCCTCGAGCTGGAGCGGATCACCGCGCCGGGAGACAAAATCGCCGAGCCGCAGCATCAGAGTGGGTTCTTCGTCTGGGGCGTCCGTGCTCTGCGTGGCCGCTCGGAGGCACGTTCCACCTGGCGCCGCAGCTTTTCCTCGGCCCGATCGAGCGCCGTGCGGTGGTCGGCCCCCTCGCCGCTGGCCACCAGAATCTCGCCTCCCGCCACGTGGAGCCGGAGCTCGGCGGTTTGGTCCAGGCCATCGGTGTCGAACACGACCGTCATCTCCATCGGCCGCGGCGTCACCTTACCCAGACGCTCCACGACGGTGATTGCGCGCTCGCGCAACCCCTCGGGGATTTCACAGTGGCGGGCGGTAATAGTTGTTTGCATGATCGTCTCTCCGGGCTCAGCCACCAGGCGGGCCCTCGATGATATCGCTCAAATGACGCTCCGTTGCCGCTGCGGTCCGTTCCCAAGGCAGACTCTCGGCAAACCTCCGCGCTCGCTCGCCCAGGCGCGCAACCAGCAGGGGCGAATCGGCCAACTCCACCATCCTGGCGGCCAGGCCCTCGACATCGCCGTGCGGCACCAGGTACCCGGTTTCACCATGCCGGACGGAGTCGCGTAACCCGGGACTCTCCGACGCGAGCGATGGGGTGCCGCAGGCCGCCGCCTCCATCACGGTGATTCCCCACCCTTCCTTGGGCGAGGGAAAGACGTTGGCCCATGCGGTCCGCATGAGGTCGATCTTCCGCTCCTCGCTGACGAAACCGTGGAAGGTGACGGCCCGCTCGAGCTCGAGGCTCACGGCCAGCTGCTCAAGCTCATCCCGGCAGTCACCGGTGCCCGCGATATCGAGGCGAAGGTCGGGCCGCCGGCGGCGGGCAAGGGCGAGAGCGCGAAGGGCCAGCCCTACCCCTTTATAATGCTTCAACCGGCCAACATACAAGAAGGTAGGCGTGGCGGAGCGGCGTCCTCCCGGGGCCGGCGTGAAGTGTTTGCTGTCCACCCCTGGATGGATCACCCGAATGCGATTCCGGGGGACCCCGCGGGCCACCAGGTCGTCTCGCGTGCTCTCACTGATCGCATGGAATCCCGCGCGCCGGTACGCCCACGGCAGCGGCCGTTCGGCCGCACAGACCGCAGTGGCGATCGGCCATGATGCCTCGTCGAACGCCGTGGTGCCGAACAGATGGGGCACGATGGCGCAGAATGGCAGCTTGGTGCCCACGGTGAGGAACAGTGGAAGCTTGTTTATATCCTCGATCAGAATGTCCGGTCGCTCCGCGCGGATGGCACGGTGGGCGGCCCGCCGGCCCAGCAGCGCAAAACTGTTCCGTTCTCCCACCCGCTCGACGCTGATTCCCTCGATGCTGGCGCGGCGCGGCGCTCCCTCCCAGCCGGAGCACACCAGCCGGACGCGGTGCCCGGCGGCAGCCAGGCGGCCGAAGATCTCGAAGAGGTGGATCTCGGCTCCCCCGGCGTGAGGATTCGCGCGGTCCTGCCAGTTGACCAGGAGAATATTCACGATGCGGTGAGCACGCGTCCGAGCGTCACAGCCGCCCGAGCGAGCGGGCAACCCCATCGAGGATGCCGTTCACGAAACCGGGCGCGCGCACATCGCCGAACCAGTGCGCCAGGTGGATAGCCTCGTCGATTGCTACCTTGGGAGGAACTTCCCCGCAGCGGAGCTCGTGAATGCCCAACCGAAGGATATTCCGCTCTACCACCGCCATGCGGTCCATGCGCCAGTTCTCTGAGGCCCGTGCAGCGTGGGCATCGAGAATTGCGACTTCCGAGGCGACGCAGGTCGCCAACGCTTCCGCCCGGTCGAGAATATGCGGCTCAGGACCGGTGAGCCGCGCGAGGCCAGTCGCCACCCGCGAGATCGGCGGTGCGCCCTGGAGCTCCCAGGCGTAGAGGATCTGCAGTGCGCGGGCGCGGCTCTTAGTCTCTGGTCTGAGCATGATGCGCCCGCACCTGAGCCAGGACGTCTGCGGTTTGGAGAGCGGCCGCCGCTGCTTCGTATCCCTTGTTCCCCGCACTACCACCTGCCCGGTCTACCGCCTGCTGCATAGTGTCCACTGTCAACACGCCGAACCCGACGGGAAGCGCATGGCCCACCGCCACGTCGCCGAGGCCGCGTGCGGTCTCACCGGCCACGTAGTCGAAGTGGGGTGTTTCGCCCCGGATGACAGCGCCCAACGCCACCAGACAGGCATAGGCACGCGAGTCTGCCGCGGCGGCCGCCGCCGCGGGAAGCTCGAACGCCCCTGGCACCCATACCACGTCAATCTGTTCCCGAGCCAGTCCGGCTTCCCGGCAGCAGGTAAGGGCTCCTTCGAGCAGTCGCTTGGTGATCAGCTCGTTGTAGCGGCTTACCAGGATCGCCACTCGCCCGGAGGAGCGAAGGCGACCGGAAAAGTCGGGCACGTGGTCAGTGAGTGAAGAGGTGGCCGAGCTTATCTCGCTTGACCTGAAGGTAGGTGCGGTTCTCGTGGTTGGGGTCGGCCAGCAGTGGCACGCGCTCCACGATCTCCAAGCCGTAGCCCTCGAGGCCGACCAGTTTGCGGGGATTGTTGGTCATGACCCGGATCGAGGAGAGCCCCAGATCGCGCAGAATCTGCGCGCCGATGCCGTAGTTTCGAAGGTCGGGAGCAAAGCCGAGACGCTCATTGGCCTGAACCGTGTCGGCGCCGTTGTCCTGGAGAGAGTAGGCGCGAATCTTGTTGAGCAAGCCGATGCCGCGTCCCTCCTGATCCAGGTACACGACCGCACCCTTCCCTTCCCTGGATATCAGCTCCATGGAGCGGTGAAGCTGAAAGCCACAATCGCAGCGCCGGGAGCCGAACACGTCACCGGTCAGACATTTGGAGTGCATCCGCACCAGGATGTTTGACTCACCGGCGATGTCTCCATAGACCAGCGCCACGTGCTCCGCGTGGTCCACGTCGTTGCGGTACCCGATGATGGTAAACTCGCCGAATTCGGTGGGGATCCTGGCTTCCGCTACCCGGTGAACCAGCTGCTCCGTTCGGAGGCGATACGCGACCAGCTGCGCCACGGTGACGAAGGTGAGCCGGTGTTGCTGCGCGATCTCCTGCAACTGGGGACGGCGCGCCATCGAGCCATCCGGGTTGAGGATCTCGCAGATCACCCCGGCCGGATTGAGGCCGGCCAACCGGGCGAGATCGACGCTGGCCTCCGTCTGGCCTACCCGTTGGAGCACCCCACCGGGTCGGGCCCTGAGGGGAAAGACGTGCCCCGGGCGACGCAAGTCGGATGGAACCGTCGCCGGGTTGATCGCCACGTGGATGGTGGTGGCGCGGTCGCTGGCCGAGATGCCGGTGGTGACCCCGAATCGCCGTTGGGCGTCGATGCTGACGGTGAACGCGGTGGACAGCTCCTCGGTGTTCGCTTCCGTCATCTGCGACAGGCCGAGCTGATCGCAACGCTCGCCGGTCAGGGCCAGACAGATGAGACCGCGCCCATGCAAGGTCATGAAGTTGATCATCTCGGGCGTCGCGAGCTCCGCAGCGCACACGAGATCGCCCTCATTCTCGCGATCTTCGTCGTCCGCGACGATGATGATCTTGCCGTTGCGCAGATCGTCGATCGCCTGCTCGATGGTTCCGAAAGTCGTCAACGCCTCTCCTCCATCAGTGCCGCCACGTATTTCCCGATCGTGTCTGCCTCGAGGTGAACCCGATCGCCGGCCCGGCGCTCATCCAGGGTTGTGTGCTGTAAAGTAAACGGGATCAGCGAGATCTGGATCACGAGAGGGTCCGGAATTGCGTTGACGATCAGGTTTACCCCATCCACCGTGATCGAGCCGAGCGGGATCGATACGTGGGCAACCTCGTCGGGCACCTGGATATCCAGCAGCCTGGCATCCTGTGCCTCGACTACCTGCACCACTTCCCCGACCCCGTCCACATGCCCCTGAACCAGATGGCCACCAAGCCGGTCGCCCATCCGGAGCGCCCGCTCCAGATTCACCCGGCGTCCCTCGGCGTAGTTTCCGAAGCGAGTCCGCTCGAGTGAGGTGCGGACCACATGGGCCGTGAACCCGCCCGGCTGAATCGCCTGCACCGTGAGACAGGCGCCGTCCACCGCAATGCTTTCTCCCAGCCCGACGTCGGAGTAGGAGCATGTGATGGTCAACTCGATGCCACTAGCGGTGTGCCTCGCCTGCTGCACGGTTCCGATGGCGGTGACAATTCCGGTGAACATCAGCTCCGATCCAGAACCAGGAGGGTATCCTCGCCGAGTGCCCGCCGCTCGATGACGCGCCACCGCTCGCCCTGAGCCAGTTCCCGGCCCGGAAGCCCGGCGATAGCCGGGACCGCATCGTCACCCAACCAGAGCGGTGCCTGCAGCCAGTAGTAACGGTCCACCAGTCCGCCCCCCAGCAGGGCTCCAGCGAGCTGCCCGCCGCCTTCGACCAACAGGGATTCGATGCCGAGCTGACGGAGCGAGGCGAGCGCCTCGTTGAGGTTCCCGGCGGTGACGACGGTGACGCCGGCGCCTTCCAGGCGCCGTACCCTGGTCGGGTCGGCCCCGGACCCCACGACAGCGATCGTGGGAGTTTGGTTTGCAGTGCGTACCAACGTCAGTTGCGGTCCGAGATCTGCGGCGCTGTCAAAGACCACCCGCCGGGGAGGGATTCGCGGACGTACCGGCCCGCGGACCGTGAGGGAGGGGTCGTCGAACCGCGCGGTCCGGCCGCCGATTCCGATCGCGTCGAAGCCGGCCCGGAGCCACTGCACGTACTCCCGGGCCTGCTCGCCAGAAATCCAGCGGGAGCGGCCGAACCCGTCGGCGATGCGTCCG
>JAXDMF010000248.1:0-2699 GCA_034666205.1 Gemmatimonadales bacterium | reverse complement strand
GCGGCTTACAGCGCTGATGGATACTGCTTCCGAAGGTACCCGACCCCTGGCTGTAGTGACTGGTGCCTCCGCCGGTATCGGGAAGGTGTTCTGCCAAAGGCTCGCCGCTCGAGGTTACGACCTCATCGTGGCGGCTCGGAACGCCGCGCGGCTGGAGAGTCTGAGAGAGGAGCTCGAACGGCAATACGGCGTGTCGGTTGAGGTTTTTCCCGCCGATCTCACGATCGACACCGACGTGAGCCTGCTGGCGGAGCGGCTGACTCGGTCGCCACGACTCGCACTGCTGGTGAATAACGCCGGCTTCGGCACCCGGGGAAAGCTGGCGGACGCAAGCCCGGCGATACAGGAGGCAATGCTCCGGCTTCATGTAGTGGCCCCAATGCGTCTGACTCAGGCGGCGCTGCCAGTGCTGCTCGCCAACCGGCGCGGGGCCATGGTGAACGTCTCCTCCGTCGCCTCTTTCATCTACTCGGCAGGGAACGTGAACTACTGTGCGACCAAGGCGTACTTGACCACGTTCAGCGAGGGACTCGCGGCCGAGCTGGTGGGCACCGGCGTCAAAGTACAGGCGCTCTGCCCCGGCTTCACCCGCTCGGAATTCCATCAGCGAATGGATGTCGATGTGAGTGAGCTTCCCCGCTGGATGTGGATGTCGGCAGATAGCGTGGTGAACACCTCACTTCGGGCCCTCGATCGAGGGACACCGGTGGTTTGCGTTCCGGGGGTTCGCTATAAGCTGATGGTGCTTCTACTTCGGTTCATTCCCCGAGGCATGCTCCGGCGGGTCACCGAGCTCAGAAGCCGGGGGGTGTGAGCTACGTCCTATCCGCCTCTCGATTTCAGAAGTAATCTCAAATAGCTCAGAATCGTCAATTCGAAAGCCTTCGAAGGAAAATCGAGGGGGTCCTCATGCGTGCCATCTTGGCCTTGCCCCGGCTACTCGGTCCAGGACTCGGCCTGGCGGTGCTCGCCTGCGCCGGGGGCGATCTCACCCTGCCCAATGACGGCGCTCCCGCCGAGTTGACGGCCGTCTCGGGCGACGGCCAGCAGGCAACAATTGGCAGCCGCCTGCCCCAGCCCCTGGTGGTGCAGGTGACCGATGCGGCCGGGCGTCCTGTCGCCGAGGTCCCGCTGGTATTCCGTTTCCAGACTGCAGTCCCCGATGCAGAGATAGACCCGGCATCGGTGGCGACAGACTCGACTGGGCGCGCCTCCGTCCGTGTGCGACTGGGCACCGTCACCGGACCCCAGACGATCGAAGCCACGATTGCCCAGGCTGCCGGACCGGGCGTGCGGGCCACCTTCGGGGTGACCGCCCTCGAGAAGCACGGGCACGGAGGTGGCGACCATTAGGGGTGATTACGGAGGGTAGTGCAACTTCCTGCAGTTCGATGTCAGCGATTACCGTTAATGGGGACTGCCACAGCCCCGCCTTCCTGGTTAACGTGACAACTCGACTTCACATCTCCGATCGCTCAGGGTTTTGGCTCCTCTGACCGATACTCCGTCCAGAAGGGCGGTGTCGGCGTGGGCATTTGCCTGCGTTCGGGCCACCCATTCCGAGTTGGGGAGGTTCTCCATGAAGTACGCCGGGTTGGTCCTGATGTTCGCAGCCGCGACCGTGGGCTGCACCAGCCGCGCCAACCTGACCAAGGCGCTGGCTGAATCGAAGGCGGCCGAAGCTCAGAAGGACAGCCTGCTGACCGAGGTGCTCGAGACCACGCAGTTCGTGAGCGATCTCAACAGCGAGCTCGCCAAGGCCAAGACTGCGGCGATCGAGATCGGCGAGGACCGTGGAGTCCCGGGTGCCCAACAGGACAAGGCGGAACGGCAAGCCACCCTGGGAAAGATCCGTCAGGTCATTGACCGGCTGAACGAGAGCGAAGCCAAGCTGACCGAGACCGAGAAGCGAGTCAAGAACGCCAAGATCCAGAATGCCAGGCTGCTCGCACAGATCGCGACCTATAAGCAGACCATCGAGGATCTGAAGACAGCGGCGGAGCAGCAGCGGGCCGAGACCGAGGCGATCATCGCCGATCAACGGAATCAGATCGCGTCCCTCACCGGCCGGGTCGATACGCTGAGCCTCGAGAAGGGCTGGCTGATCGACACGGTCGCCCATCTCACCGCATACAAGAACCGGGTCTACTACGCCGTCGGGACCAAGGACGAGTTGATCAAGAACGGGGTGGTAACCAGGGAAGGCTCCAAGTTCCTGTTCTTCGGCGGCACCCGGCTCGAGCCGGCGCGGCGGCCCAACCTGGATGCGTTCACCATGATCGACAAGACCCAGACACTGTCGATTTCGCTCCCTCGCACGGACAAGAAGTACAAGATCGTGTCTCGCCAGAGCCCGGATTTCCTGGCCGGAGACATCAGCGAGAAGGGGGAGGTCAAGGGTGTACTGGAGATCGGGTCTCCCGAGGAATTCTGGTCGGCGTCGAAGTATCTGATCCTGGTGCAGAACTAGCACCACCCGGGACCTGAAGTAGAACGACCCTCCGAGGGCTGACACTCGGAGGGTTTTTCGTCGGTATCAACTTTCTAAGCAGTAGTGTGACGCGCATCACATTGTGGTGTAACACTCTTTCCAACAATTCCGTCAACATCATCTACATCGGGTTTTGCGGAAAACTGTCGGCTCAGCTGATGACCCTCCGCGTGACGCGCAACACAGGCATTCCCGCCCGTCTCACCCA
>JAXDMF010000247.1:0-2837 GCA_034666205.1 Gemmatimonadales bacterium | reverse complement strand
GACTCGCTGCGCTCGCCCTGCTGTTCGCAGGCGCCGCCCTGCTGGTCCAGGGCTGGTTCTCGACGGCCTTGTGGCTGGGCTCAGTGGTGTTGCTGGTGCTGGCAATCGTCAAGTTCGCCAAGTCCTGGAGAGGCCGTTCGTAGAGACCTCGACAACCCGCTCTCAGATCAAGGCGCCGCCCCGGGCCGTGCGGATTCCCGGCTGGATACCGATCGTGTTCTGTACCACCGGCTTTGCCGCGCTGTTGTATCAGGTGGTCTGGCAACGGGTTCTCTACTCCACGTTTGGGGTCAATGTCGAGGCAGTCACTACGGTCGTAACTGCTTTCCTGGCCGGGCTTGGCCTGGGGAGCCTGGTCGGGGGCCGATTGGCGAAAGGCTCCGACCTTCTACTCCTGCTCTATTGCGGTCTGGCGGAAATGGCCGTGGGCGTCTTCGGGCTCTGCTCGCTCGCCTTCTTCCGCTGGGTCGGAACCTGGACTCTCGGGTTGTCGTCGACCTCCCGGGGCATGGTCATGGCACTGGCGGTGATGGTGCCCACCACGCTGATGGGACTGACCCTTCCCCTCCTGGTAGCCTACCTGGTGCGCTCGACGGCCAACGTGGGACGCGCCGTGGGCCTGCTCTACTTCGTGAACACCGCCGGCTCGGCGTTCGCCGCGATCGCGGCGGTGGTGCTGATACTTGGCTCCCTCGGTGAGACCAGGTCCACCTATCTGGCCGCCGCCCTGAACTTGCTGGTCGGGGCATTTATCCTCACGGGACCGCTCCGGCGCGCCTCCCGGTCATGACCCTGGCTCTCGCACTCGTCGTGGTTTCCATCACGGGTTTCATTGCGCTCTCCTACGAGATCCTCTGGTTCCGGGCGCTCTCATTCGCGACCGGCGGCGCCCCAGCGGTGTTCGGGCTTCTGCTCGGAGCCTATCTGGCCGGTCTGGCAGTGGGCTCCTTCGCGAGCAGCCTCTTCTGCCGGAATCGGGCTGCCCTCGGAAACCGGACGTATCTGCGTCACATTGCCGCGTTCGTGTTGCTGGCGAACCTCTTCGGATTTCTGGTCCTCCCGCTGCTGGCTTGGGTAACGACACGTTCCGGCTCCCATCCAGCGTTCGGCCTGATCGCTCTGTCTTCCGCCATGCTGGGTGCCGTGTTTCCGCTGGTTAGCCATTTCGCGGTCGCGCCCGACCGCCTGGCCGGGACCCACCTCTCGTATCTCTATGCGGCCAATATCGCCGGGTCGGTGCTGGGAAGCTTTCTCACTGGATTTGTGCTCCTGGAAGCGCTGCCGATCCGCACGATAGCGGCGTCGCTCATGATCGTAGGCGGCGTCACGGTGATCATATTGCTGGCACTGGGAGGAGTTCGCGGAGGCGTACTGGCCGGGAGCTCCGTCCTCGTAGCCGGCCTCACCGGATGCGCTGTAGCTGCGACGCCCCGGTTGTTCGATCGATTCTACGAAAAACTCCTACCGGTCGACCAATCCCCTACCGACGCTCGATTCAGAGACGTAGTGGAAAACCGCAGCGGGGTCATCACCGTGACGCAGAACGGCACGGTCTACGGCGGCGGTGCCTACGATGGCAGAATGTCGACCGATCTGATTGATGATCGGAACCGGATCGTGCGGGCCTACGCCATCAGCGCACTGCATCCGGCACCGCGCCAGGTGCTGTTGATCGGGCTCGGGTCAGGCTCGTGGGCCCAGGTGATCGCGAACAACCCACAAGTGGAGCGCCTGACGATTGTCGAGATCAATCCCGGGTACCTCCAAATCGTGGCGAAGTATCCCCAGGTCGCCAGCCTCCTCTCGAATCCCAAGGTCAAGATCGTCATCGACGACGGGAGGCGGTGGCTCACCCGCAACGACCGCCGCTTCGACATGATCGTGTCCAACACGCCGTTTCACTGGCGCGACCACAGCACCAACCTCCTCTCGGTCGAGTATTGTCGCCTGGTGCGGGAGCACCTCCGTTCCGGCGGCGTTTACTACTTCAACACCACGGGGTCAACGGCGGCCCTGAAGACTGCGATGGTAGAGTACCCCTACGGGATGCGGGTCATGAGCCTGGCGGCCGTAAGCCTGAGCCCGGTGGTGTTCGACCGCGCCAGGCTGGAAGCAATTCTGGCGAATTACCGGATCGATGGCCGACCGGTTGTGAACCTCGCCCTGCCGGCCGAGCGTGGGCGGATGCAGGAGGTGATCAATTCGTTGGAGATCGAGACCCGGGACAGCATTCTCCGCCGGCTAGCAACCACTCCGCTCGTCACCGACGACAATATGTTGCCGGAGTGGCACCCCGCCGTGTCCGAGTAGCTCTCCAATGGACTTCCCTGCCGTAACCGGGCCCAGGTCAGATCGGGCCAAGACCGATTCGCCCTTCACGGTGTCGGGGGCGGGGACGGGCGTGGCTTTTACCCTGGCCGTCTTCCTGAGCGCGGCGCTCCTGTTTGTGGTCGAGCCCATGTTCGGCAAGCTGGTGTTGCCATTGTTGGGCGGCACCCCCGCGGTGTGGGTCACCTGCATGCTCTTCTTCCAGGGCGCGCTCCTCCTCGGTTATCTGTACGCGCACCTCGGCCCGCGCTGGCTGGGCGTTCGCCGCCATGCGGTTTTGCACCTCTCGTTGCTGCTTCTCTGCGTCCTGCTCCTCCCGATCGGGGTGGCCCAGACCCCTGGAGCATCCTGGCTGGGGCATCCTGCCCTGTGGCTGCTCTGGGTGCTCGCTCTTTCGCTGGGTGCTCCCTTCGTCCTTCTGTCCAGTACGGGTCCCCTGCTCCAGGTGTGGTTCGCCAACACCTCACACCCTGAAGCGGACAGCCCGTACTTTCTGTACGCGGCCAGCA
>JAXDMF010000246.1:0-5130 GCA_034666205.1 Gemmatimonadales bacterium | reverse complement strand
CCCGGGCGCTGGAGGCCGGGGTGGACATCGAGATGGCCAGTGACCTGTATCGCACCGATCTCCCTGCGGCCCTCAAGAGCAAGCGGGTCTCTCCCACCGCGCTCGACTCTGCGGTGCACCGCGTGCTCCGGACCAAGTATATCCTCGGCCTGTTCGACGATCCCTACCGGTACAGCGACACGGCCCGGGAGCGCAAGGTGACGCTCACGGCCGAGCATCGCGCCGCGGCCCGGGCGCTGGCGCGGGAGAGCATAGTGCTACTCAAGAACGACCCACTTCCAGGTGGATCGCCCGCGCTGCCACTGCGCAAGGACCTGGGCACGATTGCCGTGATCGGTCCGCTGGCAGACGATTCGGCTTCCGCTCTTGGCTCCTGGGCGGGTGCCGGCCGGAAGGAGGACGTGGTCACGCCCCTCGCTGGCATCCGAAAAGCCGTGAGCCCCGGTACCCGGGTACTTTATGCCCGCGGCGCCCCCGTCGATACCGCCGATACCACGGGCTTCACCGAGGCCGTACGGCTGGCGCGGACGGCGGATGCAGTGCTGCTCGTCATCGGCGAGCGCGCCGACATGAGCGCCGAGGCGGCAAGCCGGGCCTCGCTCGAGCTGCCGGGCGCACAACTCCAGCTGGCCCAGGCAGTGGTGCGGGCGGCTCGCGCCGCCGACCCCAGTAAGCCAGTCGTCGCTGTGCTGCTCAACGGTCGTCCCCTTGCGGTACAGTGGCTGGCCGACAGCGTTCCAGCCATCCTGGAGACCTGGTTCCTCGGCGTGGAGCACGGCAGCGCCACGGCCGATGTTCTGTTCGGCGACTACAATCCCAGCGGACACATTCCAGTCAGTTTCCCCCGGGTGACCGGGCAGGTGCCTATCTACTACAGTCACAAGCCGACCGGCCGGCCTCCGGCGGAGAGTGACAACTTCACTTCCAAGTACATCGACGTACCGTGGACACCGCTTTGGACTTTTGGTCACGGGCTGAGCTACACCAGGTTCGAGTATGCCAACCTGAGACTGTCCCCGGTTACGCTCTCCGCGGGCGACACCGTCGTCGTCTCCATCGATGTCACCAACAGCGGAGGTCGTCCCGGTGATGACGTGGTCCAGTTGTACCTGCGCGACGATGCCGCGAGCGTGACCCGGCCGGTCAGGTCGCTCAAAGGCTTTTACCGTCTCACGCTCCAACCGGGAGAGCGGCATACCGTGACCTTTAAACTCCGTCCCGACGATTTGGCGCTGTACGACCTGACCATGCGAAAGGTGGTGGAACCGGGCAGCTTTACGGTGTTCGTTGGAGGGAGCTCGATGGGAGGGGTGGAAGGGCGCTTCCAGGTCACCGGTGACACTCTGCAGCTGGCTCCGGCGCCGCCGAGGCCGCGATGACTCGGAGATCCTTCGCTTCGCTCAGGATGACAAGCGTACTCCAACAATGAGTGTCGGTGCTGCCCCGCTGCCCCGCCGCCCCGCCGCTACCCGCAGTACTCGTCCAGCTGATCGAAACCCACCAGCACGTCCCGAGGCTTGCTGCCATCCGGAGGACCTAGTATCCCGGCGTAGTGTAGCTGGTCGATGATCCGGGCCGCGCGTCCATAACCGATCCGGAGCCTGCGCTGAAGGAGCGAAGTGGACCCGCCCTGGTTTTGAATGCAGGCCTCGGCGGCTTCGCGGAAGAGCGCGTCCCGCTCCCCCTCATCGGCCTGCCCCCCAGCTTCTTCTTCGCCCTCCTGCGCACGAACCAGCTCCAGGATGTCGGCCTCCTGCGACTCCGCTGCAACGCGCCGGGCGGCGCGCCGGGCAACGTACCACTCCATCACCCGCTCCGATTCATCGGTTCCGATATAGGCTGCCTGCAGCCGCATCGGCTCACTCCTCCCGGGCGGCAGGAAAAGCATGTCTCCGTTCCCCAGTAGCGCCTCGGCGCCGTTCTGGTCGAGAATCGTCCGGCTATCAACCTTGGACGCCACGCGGAAGGCGATCCGGCAGGGAAAGTTGGCCTTGATGAGGCCGGTAATGACGTTCACCGACGGACGCTGGGTGGCAAGGATAAGGTGGATGCCGATGGCGCGGGCCTTCTGCGCCAGCCGAGCGAGGGGAGTCTCCACCTCCCCCTGCACTGTCATCATGAGATCCGCCAGCTCGTCGATAATGATGACAATGAACGGAAGCACTCCGTCTGAGTAGGTCTCCTCCCCGGGGGGCTCAGGTGGGGTGTCGGCCGACTCGGCGTTGATGGTGACCAGAGTCGGCTTGGGACGAGCAGGATTCCGGAGTGTCTTTCCTTCTTTCACCTTGCGGTTGAAGTCCGCCACATTACGGGCCCCGTTCGCCTGCAGCAGCTCATAGCGCCTCTGCATCTCGAACTCGGCCCACTTGAGTGCGGTGGCCGCGTCATGGTTGTTGGTCACCACCTTATGGCGGAGGTGCGGCAGCACGTTGTACATGGAGAGTTCGACCATCTTGGGATCGATCATCAGCAGCCGCAGCTCTTTGGGTGTATAGCGATAAATGAGGCTGGTGATGATGGTGTTGATGGTGACGGACTTGCCTGTCCCCGTGGCACCCGCGATCAGCAGGTGCGGCATATTCGCCAGATCAGCGACCACCGGCTTGCCCTCCAGGTCGCGACCCAGGGCTATGGGGAGAGCGGCCCTGAGGCCGCGCCACTCGGCCGGTTCGATGAGCTCACCGAGCATCACGATCCGTGCAATGGGGTTCGGGATCTCCACCCCGACGGCGCCTTTGCCCGGAATCGGTGCGATCCGGACCGAGGGCACCCGCATGGCGATCGCGAGATCGTCCGACAGAGCCATGATCCGTCCCGCCTTGACCCCGGGCGCGGGTACCACCTCGAACTGCGTCACCACGGGACCAGTGGTCCGCCCACTGATCCGGGCGTCCACCTTGAAGGTGCGCAGGGTCTCGATCAGGGAGTGGCCCAGACGATCGAGCTCTGCTTGACCAGCGTCCTGATCCTGCGGCTCACTCGGCGTCGCGAGCTTATCGATCGGGGGGAACTCGGACTCTTCATCCATCGGGGTGAGGGCGTCGGGTCCCTGCTTCTTCCGCGTTTTCTCCCTTTCTTTCCGCACCCGGACGACTGGCAGGATAGGAGCGCTCTCCTCTGGCTCTTCAGCTGCCGCAGAGCGCCGTCTCTGTCTCTGCTCTGCGATTGCCGATTGTTCCGCCGGCTGCCCCGTGGCTCCGCTGCCCTCCCCTTCCTTCCCACCCTTCTCCAGTCGTTGAAGCGGGTGCCAGGCGAACGTGGCCAGCGTCAGCGCGGATAGCGCCAGGAAGCCGAGGAGTACTGCACCCAGCACCCCAACCTTGTCGGTGATCATCTCGGCGAAAAACCCGGGAAGCCAGCCGACTACGGATGCCGCAAATCCGCGTTGGCCGACGTCCGGGTAGAGGTCGATTCGGCCAATGCCGGTCAAGACGCCGATGAGGTAGGGCACGAGCACGCTCAAGCCAATGATGAGGATCGCGGAGCGTTTCATGTCCAGCTTTCCGAGCCGGTCGAAGCCAGCAAGTGCCAGACCGATACCGAGCAGGGGAATGCCGAGCGCACCGGCGCCGAGCATGCGCCAGAGTCCATGCCCGATGTACTTCCCAACGGGTCCAGTGAGCGGGAGCGGGAGGAAGGTCAAACCGACGAACAAGCCCAGCACGAGGCCCGTGATCGCGCTAAGTCGCCGACGGGAGTCTGTGCTCACACCGGCACCGGGATGAGGGTAATTCGGCGCTCGTGGAAGTGAGGCAGGATGGGATAGGCGTCCAGTCGGGCCGCCTCACGCACATCCACCCCGAAGCCCAACCTGATCAGTTCTCGCCCGGCCCGGCTATAAGCCAGCGGCCGCTCCCACCTCGAGCCATACCGGCGGACCAGGTCCAGGCTGGCCAACCCCGCGTCATTGAGCGCTCGCCGCGGCTTGGTGCCGCCGAAAATTGCGGACGCCAGCCGGCCGGCGCAGTACGCATCGTCGAGCGAGAAGGCCCCGTCGCGGCCGGCACAGACGATGAGGACGGGTTGATCGCCATCCAGCGCCTCGCGAGCCCTCTCGGCTGCCGCCGTGAGATTCACCGCTGCGGCAGGGAAGACGGCAGCGGCTCCCTGACAGGCCAGGAGTGCTTGGGTGCCGTTGCTGGTCGTCGCAATGATGGTCTTTCCACGGACGACCGGCTCGGTCATCTCGAGCGGGCTATTTCCCAGAGGAAAGCCCGGAATCCGCACGCAATTTTTTTCGCCGGCCAGCAGCACGTCCGCGCTCCCGATCGTTTGAGCCAGCCGGAGGGCCTCTTCCGCCGAGCCGACCGGAATAATCGCCTTGGCACCATGGCTGAGCGCGGCGCATATGCTGGTGGTAGCGCGGAGGATATCGATGACGAACACGGTGCAGCCTTGGACCTCGGCTGCACTCAACCCGGCGGGCGTGAAAAAGACATCTACTCTCATGTCTCGGGACGCAGCAGATGGGATTCCCGCTCGAGGAACCGGGTGTCGATCTTCCCCGACACGAAGTCCGGGTGACGGATGACGCGAGCGAGAAACGGGATCGTAGTGGTGACGCCCTCGAGGATGAAGCTGTCGAGCGCCTGCCCCATCCGGCTGAGCGCCTCCCCCCGGGTGTTGCCGTGTACGATGACCTTGGCCAGCAGTGAGTCGTAGTAGGGGGGCACGGTGTAGCCAGCGTACACATGGGTATCGAGACGGACTCCGGGACCACCGGGCGGATGATAGGCTGTGATCAGCCCCGGCGAAGGCTGGAAGTTCCGGTACGGATCCTCCGCGTTTATCCGGCACTCAATCGCGTGTCCCCGGAGCCGCCGGCCATCCCCCTGAAAGCTCACCGGCTCACCCGACGCGACCCGAATCTGTTCCTTTACGATGTCGAAGCTGGTGACCATCTCGGTCACCGGATGCTCGACCTGGATCCGGGTATTCATCTCCATGAAATAGAAGCTTCCGTCGGTATCGAGCAGGAACTCGATCGTACCCGCCCCGGTATAGCCGATGTTCGAGGCGAGCGCCACCGAGGCCTGACCCATCCGGGCCCGGAGCGCGTCATCCAGAGCCGGGCTCGGGCTCTCTTCGATGAGCTTTTGATGGCGCCGCTGGACCGAGCACTCGCGCTCG
>JAXDMF010000245.1:0-11452 GCA_034666205.1 Gemmatimonadales bacterium | reverse complement strand
GAGCGCCTTTGCGGGACACGGACTCACGATGGCCGCATACCGACATGCGATCGAGCAGCGGTATCGGTTCTACTCCTATGGCGACGCCATGGTGATCGTCTGACCCCGGAGCAGTCATGACCTTCTCCAACCCTGCCGGAAACGCACCGGCTGCTGCCTCGGGCTACGTTCGAGCCCTGTTGGACCTGCTCGGCACACGCAACCCGGTCGAGGTGCTGGGGGAACTGCTGCCTTGGCTGGACCACCGGCTTCGGGGCGTAGTCGACGCAACGCTCCGCCGTCCCGAAAAGCCCGGCAAGTGGTCAGTGATCGACGTGATCCAACATCTCGCCGATAGCGACCTGGTGACGGGGTTCCGGATCAGGATGGTGTTGTCGGAGGACCGCCCAGCCCTTCAAGGCTATGATCAGGACCGCTGGGCCAGCGAATTCCGCTATCGCGAAGTCAGCCTGGCCCAGGCACTCGACCAGTTGCGGGGGCTGCGAATGGCCAATCTTCATCTCTGGAAGCACCTGACTCCTGCCCAGCTGGAGCGGGTGGGGCTGCACAGCGAGCGCGGGCCGGAGAGCGCGGGGCACATCATCCGGCTCATGGCAGCCCACGATCTGGTCCATCGGCGGCAGATCGATCGGATTTTTGACGCGGCCGGGGTCCGAGCATGACTGTGGGACTGGGTTGATGTTCGAGTTCAACGTCCGGGGCACGCAGGGTGCTGCCCGGGCCGGCACCCTCACGTTGCCGCATGGCGAGGTACAGACGCCGGCGTTCATGCCGGTGGGCACGCATGCCGTGGTCCGAGGGCTCAGCGCGGCTGACGTGCGCCGTACCGGCGCGCAGATCATCCTGGGTAACAGCTACCATCTGCATCTGCGGCCGGGCGAAGAGGTGGTGCACACCATGGGAGGGCTGCACCGGTTCACTACCTGGACTGGCCCGATGCTCACCGACTCGGGCGGGTTCCAGGTCTTCTCGCTTCAGGGGCTCCGGAGCATCGCAGAGCACGGGGTCGAGTTTCAGAGTCATATCGATGGAACGATGCGAACTCTCACGCCGGAACGGGCTATCGATATCCAGTGGCGGCTCGGGGCCGACGTCGCAATGGCCTTCGATCATGTCGTGCCCGGGCAGTCGACGGCCGAGCTCGCGTGCGAAGGAATGGAGCGAACGCTCCGCTGGCTGGATCGGTGCAAGGCGAGGCATGGGGAGCTGGCGGGGCAGCAGAGCGGCGGGGCGGCGGGGCAGTTCCAGCAAACTCTGTGGCCGATCGTTCAGGGCGGAATCCACGACGAGCTACGCATGCGCTCACTCGAGGGCACCCTCCAGCGGGGTCCCTGGACCGGCATCGCGATCGGTGGGCTGTCCGTGGGCGAGCCGAAGCCGGTGATGCATGGCATTCTCGAGCAGCTGGAGCCCGCCCTGCCAGCGGAGATCCCCCGTTATCTTATGGGAGTCGGCTTTCCGGCCGACCTGCTGGAGGGGATCGCGCGCGGAGTCGATCTGTTCGACTGTGTCGCCGCTACCCGCAACGGTCGGCACGGAACGGCCTGGCTGCCGAATGGCCGGATCAATGTGAGGGGCGCAGGGCTGAAGGGCTCGACCGAGCCGCTCGATCCCACCTGCGATTGTGAGACCTGCACCACATATCCGCGGGGTTATCTCCGGCACCTGTTCATGGTCGAAGACATGCTCGGGTTGCGCTTGGTCTCGATTCACAATATCAGGTTCCTGGTACGCTTGGGTGAACAGGCCCGGGCGCATATCCTGAACGGCACCTTCGATGGCTGGAGCCGCCAATGGCTCAGCCGCCACTACGCCCGAGAGGACTGAGGCTCCCGTGATCCTGTCCCTGCTCACCATCGTCGCCCCGCTCCAGACCGGCTCCGCCAACGGGCTCTCCATGCTGGTGCTTCAAATGGCGGGCATTGGCCTGGTGTTCTACTTCCTGATTCTGCGCCCGTCCGGTCAGGCCAGGAAGCGGCACGCAGAACTATTGACCAAGCTCAAGAAGGGTGATGAAGTGATGACCAGCGGCGGCATCATCGGGAAGGTGAGGGACATCAAGGAAGTCGACACCAACGGCGCCAAGGAAGTGCGGGTCACAGTCGAGAGCGGGACTGCCAGCGTGGTGGTCGAGCGATCCAGAATTGTCCGGGTGGGAGACTCCACCGCGGTTGCCCCCCAGGCATGAGCCCGTTGCCACTCCACCTGCTCGGCTCGCCGATCCTCCGGCAGCATAGTGCCGAGGTAAAGATCGTGAACGAGGAGGTCCGTCGTCTGGTCGACGATCTTTTCGAGACCATGGATGCCGCACATGGTGTCGGTCTGGCCGCGAACCAGGTCGGCGTGGCCCGCCGGGTGGCGGTGGTGGATGCCGACGGCGATCGGTTTGCCATGATCGACCCCACCATCATCGAGGCCGAGGGCCGCTCCACGGCCGAGGAGGGCTGCCTCTCGATCCCTGATGTTTATGGTGAGGTTACCCGGCCCGAGCGCGTCGTGATCGAGGCGCTCGATCCCGAGGGCAATCGATATCGCAAGGAGGCGACCGGCCTGAAGGCGCGCGCCATCCAGCACGAGATCGACCACCTCGACGGCATCCTTTTCCTCGATCATCTCAGCCTGATCCGGCGGCAGATGCTTCTGGCCCGTTGGCGCCGGGAGCACAAGGACGACACAGGCTTCACCAAAGAGGTGTCGGCGGCATCAGTCCGGTCGGAGTGATGCGAATCCTTTTCTTCGGGACGCCGGCCTTTGCCGTCGAATCGCTGCGCGCGCTGACCCGCGAACGATTTACCATCGCGGGCGTCGTCACCCAGCCGGACAAGCCGCAGGGACGTTCCCGCTCGGAGCTGGTCCCTCCACCGGTCAAAGTCTTCGCTCACGCTCAGGGAATGCCGGTACTCCAGCCGGTGCGGCCGGTGGGCGACGTATTCGCCGCCAGCCTTCGGCGCCTGGAAGCAGACCTCGGGATTGTGGTCGCCTACGGACACATTCTCCGGCCCGAAATCCTGACGATCCCACCGCAGGGCATGATCAACGTCCATGCCTCACTGCTTCCCCGCTACCGGGGCGCGGCTCCCATCCAGCACGCTATTCTCCGGGGTGAGACCGAAACGGGGATCACCATCATGCAGATGGAAGCGGGCCTGGACAGTGGGCCCACCCTTCACCGAGTGGCCACCGCGATCGAGCCCGATGAGACCGCGGGGCAATTGACGGAACGGTTGGCGGAGCTGGGCGGCGCTGCCCTGATCGAGGCGCTTTCGCTCGTGTCCGGCGGTCTGGCACGGCCGCAGCCACAGGATCACGCGCGCGCCACCTACGCCCCAAAGGTCGACCGAGAGATGGCGCGACTGGTGTGGGAGCGAGACGCGGCCACCCTGGTGCGACAGGTTCGCGCCTTCGACCCCTCGCCCGGCGCATGGACCACATTGAATGGAGGGGTGCTGAAGATGTTCAGCGCGCGGGAGGTACCCGGCACCGGCGAGCCGGGCGACGTGCTCGCTGCAGGCGAGCGACTGGTCGTCGCGGCGGCCCGGGGAGCGATCGCCGTCAATGAGGTGCAGCCCGCCGGCAAGAATCGCCTGCCGGTAGAAGCATGGGTGCGCGGACGAGGGGTCGCGGCCGGCCAACGGCTGGAGTGAGGCCGCTGCCTCGGGTGCATGCCTTTACCGATGCCGATCTCCTGGCTCTCCCCGACTTCGGCATCCGCGCAGCGGCCATCGCCGCCGCGGGGGCCGCAGTCGCCTTGCATGCCCGCGCGCGGGGTGTATCCGGGGCACTGCTCTCGGCGGGCGCATTGCGGATGATGACCCTGGCACGCCCGCCGGAGGCCGCGGTGTTCGTGAACGGTCGCCCGGACATCGCGGCGGCGGTCGGGGCACAGGGCGTTCAGCTCGGCAGTGGCGATCTCGCGCCGGCGGATGCCAGGCGCCTGCTGCCCCGAGGCTGGATCGGCCGATCGGTGCATACCCCGGAGGAAGCGGCGATGGCGGTATCTGAAGGTGCGGACTTCCTGGTCGTGGGTAACATCTACGAGACCCTGTCTCACCCAGGCCGGCCTGCCGCCGGATTGACCCTGCTCACCCAGACAGCAGGCCTCGGTCGTCCGGTGATTGCCATCGGTGGAATCACACCGGAGCGGGCGGCTGAGGTGAAGGCTGCTGGCGCATACGGAGTGGCGGCGATCCGGGGGCTCTGGCTGGCCGCCGATCCCGCGGCGGCAACCCTGGCCATGCTCTTGCCCTGGACAAGCGATACATGACCGAGCTCGAGATCCTGGTAAACGGGGAGCCCCGGCGCGTACCCAGCCCCGCTACCGCGGCCGACCTGCTCCGGCATTTGGGCCTCGACGCCCGCACGGTGGTGGTCGAGCTCAACCGGCAGATCGTCCGGCGCCCCCATCTCGGCGACACCGCTCTGGCCAATGGCGATGCGGTGGAGCTGGTGCATTTCGTTGGGGGAGGATGAGAAGGCGGGGCTGTTATCTTTACCAAGTATTGTCATCCTGAGCGAAGCGAAGGATCTCGCCAGCTGGGCGGACAGCTAAAAGGAAACTCTGCGATCACCATGACCAGCACGCTCCACGCAACCGAACCTATAACTGACCTCCCCCTCACCATTGGTGGCCGGAGTTTCCGTTCCCGGCTCATGGTGGGGACCGGGAAGTATCGCGACAACGGCGAAATGGCCCGGGCGATCGAGGCTTCGGGCGCCGAAATCGTCACCGTGGCGGTTCGGCGAGTAGATCTGGATCGGACCAAGGCCGACGGGATCCTCTTTCATCTCAGTCCGGATCAGTACTTCCTGCTGGCCAACACTGCCGGCTGCTACACCGCCGATGAGGCGGTGCGCTACGCCAGGCTGGCCCGGGAAGCGGGGTTCAACGAGTTCGTGAAGCTCGAGGTGATCGGCGATCGTGAGACGCTGCTGCCCGACACTCAGGGCCTGTTGACCGCCACCCGCGAGCTGGCGCGCGAAGGCTTCACCGTTCTGGCGTATACCAACGACGATCTGATCACCGCGTTGCGGCTGGAAGACGCTGGAGCGGCAGCGGTCATGCCGCTGGCGTCGCCGATCGGAAGCGGTCTGGGGCTCCTCAATCCTTACGGCATTCGCACCATCAAAAGCCGACTCTCCGTCCCGGTGATCGTCGATGCCGGCGTGGGCACGGCATCGGATGCCTGCCTGACCATGGAACAGGGTGTTGATGGAATCCTGATGAACACCGCGCTGGCCGAAGCCCGGCATCCGGTCGTCATGGCTAGGGCCATGCGTCTGGCGGTCGAAGCCGGTCGCTCGGCCTACCTGGCGGGCCGCATGCCTCGCCGCGAGATCGCCGTGCCGTCGAGCCCTGTGGCTGGAATGCTGGAGTAGAACACGGTCACCCTGGCTACCGGTCTCGAGTCTCGCCGCGCGGCCCTGACCATCCTCGGTCAGGTTCGAGAGGGAAAGCCGTTTGAAGTCGCGCTCGATCGGGAAGTTGGATCGCTGCCCGAGCCCGATCGCCGACTGGCGCACGAGTTGGCCGCCGGCGTTCTGCGGCAGCGGAGCACGCTCGACGCGCAGCTCGCACCGCTGGTTCCCCGTGGCTGGACCAGCGTCGCACCCGATCTGCAGGACATCCTGAGGCTGGGCGCGTATCAGCTCACCGCGCTGCAACGGGTGCCGGCGCATGCGGCGGTGGATACCAGCGTGTCGCTCGCCAAGGCCAGTGGCGGCCCACGCGCCGCCGGTTTCGTCAACGCGGTGTTGCGCAGCCTGACCAGATCGGAGACCCGGGTTGAAACTGGTGGCGTCCGCGATGCCGCCGCGCTCGCCGTGGAGTACTCCCACCCGCGCTGGTTGGTGCGCCGCTGGCTCGGGCAGTTCGGGACCCGGGGAACCGAGGACCTGCTCCGCTGGAACAACACGCGTCCTCGACTGGCGATCCAAGCGGCGCGTGGTGACCTCGAGTCGCTCCGCATTCGGTTGCAGGCCGGTGGAGTCGAAGTGGAAGCGGCGCCATACGATGCCGGCCTGGTGGTAGGGTCGAGCCGGCCTGAGCGCCTTCCCGGTTACGGCGACGGGCAATTCGTGGTGCAGAACCCGGCCCAATCACTTATCGCGCGCTTCGCCAATCTGCCTCCGGGGTCGACGGTATACGACGCATGCGCCGCTCCCGGCGGGAAGACCGTCGCACTGGGCCGGTCGGCTCGGATGGTTGTCGCTGGAGATGTCAGTCCCTCTCGCGCACGGCGGCTGCAGGAGAATCTTGCTCGCGCGGGGAGCGGGCGGGAGCAGGTTATCGTGGCCGACGGCCGACGCCCGCCGCTCCGGCCGACGAACGCCGTGGTGATGGACGTCCCGTGTCTGGGTACCGGTACATTTGCCCGGCACCCGGATGCGCGATGGCGGGTGACCCCCGAGGCTCTCGACAGCCTGGTGCGGCTCCAGGCAGAACTGCTCGATCGGTCTGCGGCAGTGGTGGCACCCGGGGGGTTGTTGGTCTACTCGACCTGCTCGCTGGAGCCGGAGGAGAATCAGTCACAGGTGGAGCGGTTTCTCCAAGCGCACCCGGAGTTCCGTCGGGAGGCTACCGACGCGGTGTCTCCCGACCTGCTCTCGCCCGAGGGCGACCTGATGATCCTGCCCCAGCGGCACGGCACTGACGGTGCCTACGCGGCCCGGCTCAGACGGAACCCATGAGAGCCCGGCGACACACAGTCTCGCGCGAGCCATTATTGCAGTCCGCGGCGTGGCGCGCTTTTCTCCGCGATATGGGTCTCATCGCGGGGACATTCGTGCTGGGCTACGGCCTCTCGGCGCTGTGGCTGTCGCGAGGATCGGTCTTCAGCAGCGATCATTCCCTGCCCCGCGTTCTCGAGCTACCCGAGGCGCAGGCCCGAACCAAGCTGACCAATCTTGGCTTCCGTCCGCGGCTGGACGCCCAACGCACGAACGACTCGTTTCCGCAAGGCACCGTCGTCTGGCAGGACCCTCCACCCGGTACCGTGCTCGAGCCCAACAGCGTGGTCCAGCTCACCATCAGCTCGGGGCCTTCGCTGGTCGCCGTGCCCGATGTCATCGGCCTCAACGTGCCTCAGGCGGCCAAGATCCTGGCGGCAGCCGGAGTCCGGGTTGGCTCGGTGGACACTCTGCCGGGCGGGGACGAGCGCGGCGTCGTGCTCGCCACCCGGCCCACGGCGGGGGTCGGCCGGCCCCGCGGCGCGGCGATCAACCTGGTGATCAGTCGCGGGCCGGAGAGTGGACGATGACAGGCGGGGTACGCATCGCGCCGAGCGTCCTGAGTGCCGATATCGGCCGGCTCGGCGAGCAGATCGAACGAGCCGTCGCGGGCGGCGCGGACTGGCTGCACGTGGATGTGATGGATGGGCACTTCGTCCCCAATCTCACCTTCGGCGCCCCCATGGTCCGCGCGTTGAGGCGCCTGACCAATGTGCCGCTCGACGTGCATCTCATGGTGGAGCGTCCCGAGCATTATCTCGGTGAGTTCGCCGATGCGGGTGCCAGCGTGTTCACCTTCCACCCAGAGGCCACCGTTCACGTCCAGCGTCATCTGGCGACCGCCCGGCAGCTAGGCATGCATGCCGGACTGGCATTCAATCCATCGACTCCGCTCTCGGTATTGGATGAGGTGCTGGATGACGTCGATCTGGTCTTGATCATGTCGGTGAACCCGGGATATGGCGGCCAGTCTTACATCCCCCAGTCCTCCGATAAGATCCGGCGCGCCCGAGCGCTCCTCGACCGGCGCGGCTCCTCCGCCGCCCTGTCAGTGGATGGGGGCATTACCGGAGAGACGATTGTCGAGGCATGGAGCGCGGGGGCGGACACCTTCGTCGCCGGAACCGCCGTGTTTGGGGCGCCGGATCCGGGTCACGCTGTCCGCGACTTGAAGCGGCGCTGCGCCGTCCGGGTGTAGGCACTCATGTCCAAACAATGGATGGTGGTCGGCATCGCTGTGGCCGGACTCCTCGTCGGAGCGGTGGCTCTGGCCAGGTTCGGTCCCGACGTGCAGCGGGTGGAGGTCGGGGCCCGCGCCCCGGACTTTCGCGCCGTCGATCTCGCCACTGGCGACTCGGTCTCGCTTCGCGAGCACTATCGCGGCGCTGTTACCCTGGTGAACATCTGGGCCACGTGGTGCGTCCCCTGTCGGGTTGAAATGCCGGCGATGGAAAAGGCGTATCAGTCGCTGGCGCCACGCGGCTTCAGGATCGCGGCAGTGAGCATCGATGAGGGGAACCCCGAGGACGTTCAGGCCTTCGGCCGGGAGCTCGGGCTGAGCTTCGACATTCTCCAGGATCGCAGTACCAAGGTGCAGCAGATTTACCAGACCACTGGTGTGCCCGAGAGCTTCCTGCTCAATCGCCAAGGCATCATCGTGAAACGGGTGATCGGCGCCCAGGATTGGGGCTCGGCCGTAAACCGCGCCCTGATCGAACGCCTCCTGGACGAGCCCACCTAGGTCCCGAGCGCCGCGTGACCGAGTGGATCCTGGGCATCGAGAGCTCGTGCGACGAGACCTCCGCGGCTGTTCTCCGATCGGACAGCGGCCACACCTCTCTCGACTCGCTGGTTATACTGTCCCAGGACGTGCACCGGATTTTTGGCGGTGTCGTGCCCGAGCTGGCCAGCCGGGCCCACGTGCAGGCCATGGGATCGGTGGTCGACCGTGCGCTGGCGGACGCGGGCATCACCCTCTCCCAGGTGGATGGAGTCGCGGTAACCGCAGGCCCCGGTCTGGTCGGCGCCCTGCTCGTCGGGGTGATGTACGGAAAGACTCTCGCCTTCAGCCTGGATCGCCCGCTCATCGGCGTCAACCATCTCGAGGGGCATCTCTTCGCTCCGACACTCGAGGATTCGGAGCTCGAGCCACCCTTCATCGGGCTGCTGGTGAGCGGAGGACACACTATGCTGCTCGACGTGCCGGCCTGGGGTGAGTACCGCCTGCTGGGCCAGACGCTGGACGATGCGGCTGGTGAGGCATTCGATAAGGTGGCGACCTTGCTTGGGCTCGGCTATCCCGGGGGAGCGGCGATCGAACGGCTGGCGCGTGAGGGCCGACCTGGCCGGTATCGGCTTCCCCGCCCGATGCTTTCCGAGCTCGAGCGGGACGGGCCCAACCGTTACGCCTTCTCGTTCAGTGGACTCAAGACCGCCGTCCTCCGCGCAGTGCGGGCCGCCGAGACCGCGGACTCAGCCGGTGATGGCCTAGCCGAGGCAAAGCCCGACCTGGCCCGCGGCTTTCAGGACGCTGCGCTCGCTGTGCTGATTGCAAAAACTGCCCACGCGGTGGAGGCGACTGGATATCGCCACGCCATGATTGGCGGGGGCGTGGCCTGCAATCGGGCACTTGCCGCCGGGCTCCGGGACCGGCTGGCGGGACGGGCCAGGGTGAGCGTAGCTTCCCCGCGGCTCAACACCGATAACGCCGCTATGATCGCTGCGGCGGGGGCCTGGCGGCTCGCACGCGGCGAACGAAGCGGCTGGGACCTGGAGCCGCGCGACGATCTCCCGCTCCCCGGCCTCGCTCTTCACTCACGCGGATCCACCTCATGACTGTTTATCCATTCATCATCCATCTGGGACCTCTCGAGATCACCGGTTACGGCCTGATGTTGATGGTCGCCTTCCTGATGGGAGGCTGGCTGATCGCACGGCAGCTGCGGGAGAACAACCTGCGGGAGGATTACGCAGCCGACATGGTCGCGGCTGCCGTCGTCGGTGGCATCATCGGAGCCAAGCTCTGGTATGTCGCGCTCACCCGCGACCCGGGCGCCCTCTTTTCGCGCGGTGGCCTGGTCTGGTACGGTGGATTCCTCGGGGGGGCGCTGGGGGTCATCCTCAATGGCTGGCGCCTCCGGGTTCCACCTCGCTGGACCATGCAGCTCGCGGCCCCGGCACTCGCCGCGGCATACGCCCTCGGCAGGGTCGGGTGTTTTCTGGTGAACGACGACTACGGACAACCGACCAACCTTCCCTGGGGAGTCAAGTTCCCCAACGGTTCTCCCCCTTCAACCGCTGCCAATCTCCACGCCTTCGGAGTCACGTTGTCCCCCGGGGTAGATCCCTCGACGGTGATGACCGTGCATCCGACTCAGCTCTATGAGGTGGCGGCGATGCTGGTCGCCTTTGCCGTGTTGTGGGTGCTGCGGAAGAACGGCCGCCCGGTAGGCTGGCTCTTCGGCGTGTACCTCGTGTTTGCGGGGATCGAGCGGTTCCTGGTCGAAATCGTGCGGGCCAAGGACGACCGCCTCCTGGGACCGTTCACGGTTGCCCAGCTCGCCAGCGTGATTCTGGTGGCCATTGGAGCCCTGCTGATGGTGATGTGGCGTCGGGGTCCCAGCCCGGCGCCGGGAGGCTATCTCGAGACTGGCAGCCGGACCCCTGTGTCAAAGAGATAGACGGTTGCCCGAAGTTCGTGCCGCTGAAGAGGTTACGAGATTGTCCGTCGCCACTGTACAACCTCTATACAGCGCCAAGCACTATCGAGGGGAACCTCAAAGATGCCTTTTCTCATATGTACCAACGATTTAACCAAAAATTGCAGCATGGCACCAAACCTGCCATAGTGAGGCCCGGGAAGTCGAACCGACTTCAACCGGAAAAGTGGTAGGTCGAAGAAGGGTGGAGCAGGCACTTCGGCCTGTCTCCGTAAACTCAGGGGGCGATCTACCACTCTCTACGCGAACGGCCCGTCAGTGACGGGCCGTTCGCATTTTCTGCCGGCGACGCCTATCCAAGCAGATCGCGTTCTGCCACGAGCAGGCCGTCGGTATCGGCGTAGATGAAACGCCCGGGAGCGAAGGTGACCCCGGCGAAGCTCAACGTGCCTCCGCGCTCGCCGGCACCGTTCTTCCCGCCTCGCATAGGCACCGCATTGAGCGCCCGTATCCCCACCCGAAGCTGCCGGATCTCGACCGAGTCACGGACGCAGCCGTTGACGATCACGCCGGACCAGCCATTGCTCTGCGCCAGACCGGCAAGCCGTCCACCCACCAGGGCGCACCTCAGCGAGCCGCCACCGTCCACCACCAGCACCCTGCCCCGCCCCGGCGTCTCCAGAGTCTCACGGACGAGCGTGTTGTCCTCATGCACGCGGAGAGTCTCGATCGGCCCGGCGAACTTCGCGACTCCACCGTACTCGCGAAATAGGGGTTGCGCGACCTGCACCAGGCCAGGGAACGCATCACAGAGATCGGCGGTAGTGAACTCCACCTACTGATTCCGGGTTCGGGACTCTGGCGCCTCGGTCAGGTTCGTCTTCATTCGCTCGACCTCGGCCCGCATCTCTCCCAGGTCCGCTTCCATCCGCTCCAACGAGCGGAGTAGCTCCAGGCTGGCCTCCTGGGGAACCGGCGTCGGGATCGATGTCGGCGCAGACTTCCTCTGGCGGGGCTCGGGAAAGAGCGGCCCAGACCTGAGCCGTCGGGGAGCGAGAACGAACGTC
>JAXDMF010000244.1:0-7119 GCA_034666205.1 Gemmatimonadales bacterium | reverse complement strand
GGCCAGGATTTCCGGTCCTTGCCCGCTCAGAGCGCCCACCGTTATGAGAGTGAGGGTGCCCACCGCGGCCGCAACCAGGCCGACCAGCGCGCCGTGCAGCCATTCAGGCTGCTGGCCATTATGACCGCTTCTCATGGTTGGCTATGAGGTCGTCCAGCTGGGTGACTTGGCGGCCGGGTCCACCTTGAATCGGATCCACATGCCGGACAATCCGTGCCCAGGAACCGCGCAGAAGATCCGGAAGCTGCCACTCTGTGGCGCGGTGAAGCGCATGGCATCCTTCCCCCCTTGGGGCAATCCCTGGATGACAGCTTTGGTGTACGCGGCGGGGATGGCGGGATCTCCTCCCATGTTGGGCATGGGATCGGTGTCGGCGATGAGCATGGCGCTATGTGGCGTCCCGTCCAGGTTCACGAAGTTCATTATGACGGTGTTGCCCGGCAGGACCACGAGGGTGGCCGCGCCATTGGTGTAGCCGTTGAAGTTGAAGGGCCCAGCTGTACCCGGAGCGCCGGCCTCCAGGGCGAAGGTGACCGTCTTCGTCGCTGCGTCGTAGGACAGCCACTTGGAGGGCGCGGTCTGCGCCGCCCCGACACGCGCCCAGCACAAGCTGCCGAGCGAGACCACAAGAAATGGCAATCGGTTCATGAGTGCATCACCTGGTTCAGGCATCGGTGGATTACCGCGGAACCCAGCACTCGGGAGGCAAGCGCCGGGCCAGCCTCGATAGGCCCGATTAGAAACTGCTTAACGCATTGTGCGGAAAGGGACGGGGGAAGGAACTCTGAAGCAGGGTGTCGCTAGTAGTGCGGCCGAAGTCGTGCCAACCGGCTACCGGTTGGGAGCCGACTGGCAGGCGGCCCACGCGCCATCGCGAGTTCGTGTCGCGCTGCAATGACTTGAGACTCGCACGCACCCGTTGAGCATTGGCACCGCATTTGCCGTCGCGTGCAGAATATGACCGCCCATCGCACGATTTGCTTCGGTCTGGCCACCATACTCCTTACCGCTCGAGCCGTCGCGCAGACGGCGGGCGCGGACCAGGAGCTCCCGCAGCCAAAATCCGTGACCGTGGAGCAATCGCTTGGTGCCGAACGAGCAGCGGTGATGGTCCGCGCGGCACGGCTCTTCTATGCTTTCTGGGATACGGGCGACTCCACCTTCGCCCGGAAAGCAGTGAGTGAGCGGTTCACCGATAACACCTTGCCTAAAGGGCGTCCGCAGGGGCTGGCTGGACTGGCATTCGCATCGCGTAACTTCCGTGCAGCCGTTCCCGATCTTCGCTGCACAATCGAGGACCTCCTGGTGGTGGGTGACAAGGTCACGGCCCGTCTCATGTTCACCGGCACGCATCGAGGGAGGTTCATGGGCAGGCCCCCGACGGAGCACCGGGTGAGGTTTCTCGCGATCGACATTCTGCGAGTGGAGGACGGCAGGATCGTCGAGGATTGGCACCTGGAGGACAATCTCACGCTCATGCAACAACTCGGCGTAGTGCCGGAGTTGTGACTGTGCTCGGCTACCGTACCCGGCGGCGCATCTGATGAAGGAGCAACAATGACTCACGGGAACGACGCGCCGTTTTGGCCGGAGGGCGCACGGCTCGTGATCTCGATCTCGATGCAATTCGAGGCCGGTGCCCAACCCGAGAGCGGGGCCAGCTCTCCTTTCCCCGTGATCGACCCCCAATATCCGGACCTCCCGGCCGTCAAGTGGTATGAGTACGGCTACAAAGAGGGGATCCCACGTTTGCTCGACGTGTTCGGCCGGCGCAAGGTAAAGATCACATCACATATGGTCGGAGCGGCGGTGGACCGCCTCCCCCAGCTCGCGAAGGAGATCGTCCAGCGGGGGCACGAGGCGGCGGCGCACGGGCAAACCTGGACGGCGCAGTTCTCGATGACGCCCGACGAGGAGCGCGCGTCGTACCAGGCCAACGTACAGAGTATCCTGCGGGCGACCGGGACGCGCCCGGTCGGCTTCAACGCGTTCTGGCTGCGCGGCACGCCTCGCACGCTCGAAATCCTCCAGGATCTCGGCTTCCTCTACCACATCGACGACGTGAGCCGGGACGAGCCGTTCCTCGTGCCGGTACGCGACAAGTCGTTCGTGGTCGTGCCGTACACCATCGGGATGAATGACATCGTACTCTTCGAGGAGCGGCACTTCAGCGCCGACCAGTGGGCGAGCGAGCTCCGGCTGGAATTCGAGCAGCTCTACGCCGAGGCGGAGGGGCGGCGCCGGATGATGTCCGTGTCGACGCACGATCGGATCGCGGGCCGGCCGGGCCGTGCCCGGGTGCTCGAGGAGTTCATTGCCCACGCCCAGCAGCAGCCCGGTGTGGTGTTTCTCCGCAAGGACGAGATCGCGCGCTTCGCGCTCGAGAGCCCACTCACGCCCTCAGAGCACCCCTCGATCAGCCGAACGTGAACACAAAGGTCTCCACGCCAGAATCGAGAAACTCGATCTCGAACTGTCGGTCGGCGATCGGCTTCGGTTGCCGGATCAGCTGATACAGCCGCTGTTGAGTAACCGTGCCGTAGCCCTGCTGGTCCACTAATCATGATGTCCGTGCGGTCTTCGTGTCCTCCGTGTCTCCGTGGTGCGCTTTTCTATCCCCTAGTCGCGCAGCCTGAACCCCCTCACCTGAAGGATTCCCCAATCGTCCGGCAAGCCAAGCCGCATGTCGGTTCGGATATATGCGGGATAATGCCAGCGGTCATCGAAGCCGACGGCCACCACGTCGTCCCGGTCGGCTGCCTGCTCGAGGAGGTCGAACAGTCCATCCATGCTGTAATTGTTGTCCTTGGTGAGAGGAGCCGGCTTCCCGCCTTTGTCCCAGACCCGCACTACCCGACCATCACGGACCTCGAGCAGGAGCCACCCCTGCTGCCCCGGACAGAAGCACGCGGCCCGCAGCAGGAAGCGATAGTCCCGTGCGCCGCCGGCTCGCCACAGCTCGCGGTGCCTTGTGATCTCCGCATGCAATGAATCTCGTTGCCCGGGGGTCTGGAGATTGAAGGTTCGAGATTCTTCGGGCGGAGCAGTGTTCACGGCGACATCCTCTCGGCTCGCCACTGCTCGGTGGCAGCCGGTCCCGACCAGCGTGAAAGCAATCAGGCCGGGGAGGGGTAAACGCCTCATCGCGTCGCTGCTAATCCGCCGCCTGCATGAGTCGCGCAAACTCGCCGAGCTCTGTGGCTCCGACGTCCGAAACGACCCAGCAGGTGTACTCCGGCGTGGTCCAGTGGAGCAGGTGATAGCCCTGCCGTACGGTCACTGCAGTGCCGCCTGCGGGCCCTCGAGTCGCCGGCCAGAGAAACACGTTGATCAAATGCCCGCGCCGCCCGTAGACCAGCGCCGCGACGGGGCGGCCGCCGACGTAGTCGAGCCGACCGCCGATGAGGGGATAGCCGCGGCCGGCGAAATCGTATACGTCGGGCGAGAAGTCCAGCTTGCCGTTGAACCAGCGCTTTACAGTGGGCTGGTCGGATGAAGCCACGTCCGTGAGATGGCCCGGCATGAGCGAGCGGACGTGGCTGGTGAGCACCTGTTCGCTGAGCGCCTGCCCAACCGCGCGATTGGAAGCGAGCCGCCAGCTACCCAGGGCAACCAGCGCCAGTGACGCCGCGAGCGCCAACCATCTCCAGTCAAGCGCCGGCGTCTGTCGACGGGCGACTGGACTTCCGGCGGCCGAACTGAGCGCGGTCCGCACCCTGCTGCGCAGCACGTCCGGCGCGCGCAACGCCGGGATCTCCGCCCGGATCGCGGCCCCCAGCGCCACGCGAGCGTCGTGCAGCCGCGCGCAATCGCGACATGTCTTTAAATGGTCCGCGAACTCCCGCGCGTCTCGCGGGGCCAGCTCGCCGTCCAGATAGGCGTCCAGCTGCAGTTCCAGCTCGCTGTGGGTCATTTCAGCGTCCCTCCTGCTCGGCGTACAGCGCCCGCTGCAGCCGCGAACGGGCGCGGGAGAGCCGTGACATCACGGTTCCCGCCGGCACTCCGGTCACTTCCCCGATCTCCTTGTAGGACAGTCCCTGGAGCTCGCGCAACACGATCACCTCGCGGAATTCGGGCGGTAGCCGGTCGAGCGCCTGATGCAGTGATTCGCGCGCCGATGCGCCCAGGAGCGCTGCCTCCGGATGGACCTCCGCGACCGCCTCGCTGTGAAGCTGCTCGTCGAACTCCGCGGCGCTCGCCTCCTGCCGGTACCGGCGCCGCCAGGTGTAGGCGGTGTTGCGCACGATGGCCAGGAGCCACGCCCGGCCGTCGGCAGCCTCGGCCCCTCGGAACCCGTCGAAGTACTTGAGTGCGCGCAGATAGGCATCCTGCACCACGTCCTGCGCGTCGTGTTCGTGGCGGGTCAGATAACGCGCCAGCGTGTAGGCGGCGTCCAGGTGCGGCAGCACGATCGCTTCGAATCGCCCCAGCTCGTTCGGCTCCATCGGTCCTCGAGGTGTCGCGGTACGCTTGGGGAGGAGACTCCGCGAACGGCCGATTTATTCCCCGGGAATAAGCGCGGGACCCATGGGGTATCCGGCACTGAGCACCGTGTCGTCACACCCATACCGGAGAATACTCCCATGACCCGAAAATACCGCATGGTGACCCGCACCCTCGGCGGGGTACTCTTCGCCGCTGCAGCACTCGGCGCGACCCGCCAGCAGCAGGCCTTGAACGAGCCCGAGCAGGTCGCCGCCAAGCTGTCGGAGTGGAAGGTGGAGCTGTCCGAGGCGACGGTTGCGCCGGGCCCTGTCACCTTCACGGTCACCAACGCAGGGAGCATCCCCCACGGCTTCGAGGTCGAGGGCCACGGGATCGAGAAGCAGATCGCGCTCATCCAACCTGGCTCGAGTGCCATGTTGACCCTGACGCTCCAGCCTGGCACCTACGAAGTGTACTGCCCGGTGGGGCAGGATTCGCACAAGAAGCTCGGGATGGAGACCCATCTGACGGTTGGCGCGAAGAGCTCGGGCTCGTCCGGCTACGCCGACATCAAGATGAAGGAGTCGCCGGTGGGGCAGGCGAAAGTGAAGACGATCTCGGTGACGGGTGGAGGTCCCGTCATCCAGATCCTCCCCGGCCCGTTTCCGTTTGCGGACAGCGCCGCCCCCATCCTCAAGTCGTTCGGCGACGAGCGCGAGGGCCTGGAGTCGCAGGCCCAGAACGGGCCCTACTCGAACAATGTCGCGCCGATCGCTGGCCGCTTCACCTTCACCGCCTGGGACAAGGGCGCCACCCGGGACTCGGTGAATGGGGTCGCCGAGTTCACGACCCAGGATAGCGCGCGCTGGAAGCTGGTGCTGGACCGGGTACAGACCAAGGACGTGCCCCACCACCCGCGGTTCGGCGGGGTGATTCTGGGTCTCTACTACCACGGCATCACCGGGGTGCACACGCCGCTGGTGCCCACGATCAACAGCGCGGTCGCGCTGTGGGCGTTTGGCCACCTCTACCGCAACGGCACACTGGTGACCGATACCGCGATGGTCCACGTAATGCAGCTGTCGCGCACCCGGCGGGACGGCGACTTCGCGCTCGCCTGCTGGGACTGCTCGAAGAACAAGATCGAGGAGTTGCAGTTGCAGGTGCTTCCGCCCAAGGGCGCACCCAAGTTCGATGCACCGGGCGGATTTCTGTTCGTCAACTGGGAAAAGTCCCGCGCTTACTGAACCTGCACGATCCTGCCCACGGAGGGGACGCCGTTTCGGTTGAGCAGAAAGAGGAGGTAGTGGCCGGGCGGGGCGCGCCGGCCAAAGGCGGGGGTGGTGACGTGGAGGTTCCCTGCGACCCTGGAGAATGTCAGGGTATTCGCGCGCGCATTCGCGTCAAACGCGTGGGTCACCGAGCCCAGGCGAATCCAGCGGACCTTGGTGATCTGGGCCGCGTACGGGGTGGTGACCGTAAACGTCTCGCCATAGGTCACGGTGGTCTTGGAGAGGCCGGTGATCGTCGGCCGGACCCCCTTGAACAGGTAAGGCGGCCGGAAGATCTCGTGGTTGGCCTGCCTCGGATAGGGCGGCTCGCCGGCGTCGCCGCTCGCTCCGTGAAGCACCGTGCCGTCCGGCAGGAGCAGCGACACCGAGTGGTACACCCGATCGATGCTGTTGCTGGCAAGCAGCGTCCAGTGGCCGGTCTGCGGGTCCCAGACCTCGGCCGCATGCACAGCTCCGGACAGGTCATTGAAGCCGCCCGCACTTGTGCCCCCGGTGACGAGCACCTGGCCATCGGGCAAGATCGTGGCATTGAGGTGCCGGCGAGGAAAGTTCATCGGGTCGGTGCTGCTCCAGTGCGCCCCGGTGACGTTGAGATCGATGGTTTCGGCCGTCGCGGTGGGCGCGCCCGCCTTGGGGTCGCTGGTGCTCCAGTTCAGATCACCGCCGCCGCCGACGTAGAGAATCTTCCCCATGTCGTACATGACCGCAGAGCCATAGTCGCGATTGAACGGCCAGAGGTGGGTGAACCCGGTGGGCGAAGACCAGCGGCCGCGGCCGTTGGTGTTCGGGGCATCCACGTCGAGGTAGCGCGCTTTGACCCGTTCGCCCGCATAGAAGAGCTTCCCGTTCGGAGCTACGAACTGCCGGGGATAGTACGGCAGCTTCAAGCTCGCGCCAGTGAGCTGCACCCACTGATTGTTTTCCCAAATCTCGGGGATCAGCACCACCGAAGAAGTCGTGTCCCGGCCGGCGAGGGTGACCATGCGCCCATCGGCGAGGGTAGTGACCGTGGGATACCAGCGACCCTTCGCCATCTTCGGGAGGCCGGGGGTCCAGCTCTCGGTCGCCGGGTCGAAGATGTTGGTGACGTCCAGTCCCCGGTCGTCTTTCTTATGGCCGCCCGCCACCATGAGGCGCCCGTCGGCCATCAGGGCGTGCCCCGAGCAGAACAGCATGGTGTCGGCGGCCACCATGCGAGCGGTCGTGGGCGGGCCGACGCTCGGATCCCAGAGCCGGGGCATCCCCATGCTGCCGTCGGACTCATACTTGCCCCAGGCGAGAATCTTTCCCGTGGGCAGCAGATGTATGTGCAGCGGCACGATGTCCCAGGCGACCGGCGGATCCCACTTGCCCGTGGTTGCTTCCGGCGGCAGTGGGTTCAATGTGACGGACGATGAGGTGG
>JAXDMF010000243.1:0-2639 GCA_034666205.1 Gemmatimonadales bacterium | reverse complement strand
GGCGACCCTGGCCGGCTGCGGCAGGTCGTGCTCAATCTGATCGGCAATTCGATCAAGTTCACCCGCGAGGGTGAGGTGGTCCTCCAGGTCGAGACCGTCGAACGCGCCGACGAGACCATTCGGCTTCGGTTCGTACTGACGGATACCGGCATCGGGATCCCGGCGGACAAGCAGGCCCGGATCTTCCAGCCCTTCACCCAGGCGGACGGGTCGAGCACCCGGGTCTATGGCGGCACCGGGCTCGGCCTCACCATCTGTACCCAGCTGGTTGCCCGGATGGGCGGCGAGATCACGGTGGAAAGCGAAGTGGGCCGGGGAAGTATTTTCCGATTCACCGCCGATTTCGGGATCGCCGAAGCAACCGCCATCGTCCCCGTGCGCCTCCCCTCGCTCGAGGGACTTCGCGTGCTGGTCGTCGACGACAACGCCACGAATCGTCGAATTCTCGAGGGCACCTTGTCCCACTGGGCCATGCGGCCGACGTTGGTCAGCGGCGGCGCGGAGGCGCTTGCCGTCATCGCTGCGACGGTCGCGGACCCCTTTCCACTCATCCTGCTCGACGCACATATGCCCGAAATGGATGGCTTCATGTTTGCCGAGCGGCTGCGCACGGTGTCGAACGCGCACGCGCCAACGGTGATGATGCTCTCGTCGGGTGGACAACGGGGCGATGCGGCGCGCTGCGTCGAAATCGGAATCAAGGCGTACTTGCTCAAGCCGGTGAAGCGATCCGAATTGCTCCAGGCGATTCTGACGACGCTCGCGGTGTCGTCTCCAGAGGTAGTGTCCGACCGGCTGGTGACCCGCCATACTTTGCTGGAGGACCAGGTGACCCTACGGGTCCTCCTCGCCGAAGACAACGTCGTCAATCAGCATCTTGCGATTCGATTGGTGGAGAAGGCGGGGCACCAGGTCACCCTCGCGCGCGACGGCCGAGCTGCCGTCGACATGTGGGCTGCGGGAGAATCAGCCCAGCCGTTCGATCTCATTCTCATGGATATTCAGATGCCCGAACTGGACGGCCTGCAGGCGACGGGAATGATCCGACACGAAGAACTGAAGACCGGAAGGCACATCTGGATCGTGGCGATGACGGCGCATGCCATGCAGGGGGACCGGGAGCGCTGTCTCGCCGCGGGAATGGATGACTACTTGAGCAAGCCGATCGCTTACAAGGCCCTCCTGGAGCTGCTGCGAGAGCAGTCCAGGAAGCTGCGCATCACGCCGCGAGACCCCGACGGGGCCGCGGCCGCCCTCCCTGGCTGACGCACTTATTACCGAGTCCCTCCCTCCGGTCGGCACACCAGACGATATCGTCCTCCGTCGCTGCAGTTTGTCGCACCCTGCGCCCACCCTGGTCGCGGGTTCGAGTACGAATAGCGGAAACGGTCGCACAATCTTGTGACACCAGGTGCAGGTGAACAAATAGGCGACACGCGCTGAAGCTCGATAACGCGACAGTCTGGGCGTGATGTCGTTGCCGGCGCGCAGGTTCACTCGAAGACGAGCGGATGTTGGTACGGCTCTGGCCCCTATGCTCCTCTCTTGGGCACCGCCACGAACTCATCTCCGAGGATCGCATGCAACGCTCTCGTCTGGCCGCGGTGGGACTTCTCACCGTGTCGGTTCTGCTCCCTTCCGCGGTCCAGGCCCAGGAGCGACCCGCCGCTCACCATACTGTCCCTATCTTCGCCGCCATTACCGGCGAGTGGATGCAGGTCGGCGGCGAGGCCCTCAACCGCAACGCATCGCAAAGCTTCGCACTCGTCATTGCGCATGATCGACCGAGCGGTCTTCGCTTCGAGCTCGGCTACCTGCGCGCCGCGCGGGCCGTCACCAACGCCGAAGGCCTGACGGCCGGGCTGTCGCTACCGGTTAGAGCCGGGCGGCTGACCTTTCGTCCTGGGCTCTCGATGCTGGTAGGTGCCGCTGAGGCGGGAGTGGATCGAGGAGGGTATAACTGGGCCGACAGCGCGAATCAGACCCAGACCGGCTATCAGGGCCGTCCGCTCGACGCCAGCGGCACGACGGTAGGCGCTGGCCTGAGCGTGGGCGCGGAGGTCCGGCTCGGAGCCGGAGTGTCGCTCGCGACCTCCGTCCGGCAGTGGCTCTTCTCCGGCACGGTTCTCCGCAGCGATCGCGCCTCGACTCTGGTCGGGCTGGGCCTGTCCATTGATCCGAACGGCGTATTCACCGCGCTCCGCGGACGCAAGGTTGACGCTGAGCAGCGCGCCACTTCCGGGGAGGACCTGTGAGCCGCTCTTTGCGCGTCTGCCTTGCCCTCGCTTTGCTGGCCCCGTTGGCGATGCTGCTCGCCGGGTGTACCGACGAGTTCGTTAGCGGTCCCCAGAAGTTCAATGGGAGCGTGCAGCTGCGGAATTGGGCCGACACGCTGGTGATGGGTGATCGGCGCATGGTGGCGGCCCGCGTGCTCGACGAGCAGAGCCGGGAAGTCCTCGACCGCACGCTCGACTGGACAGTTGTGAATCCAAGTCTGCTCAACCTGTCGGTCTCAACCACGGCTGACGGGGACAGCGTCCGGCTCACGGCGCTCCTGCCGGGCACAACAACCGTGGGGGTGCATTTCCTCGATGCGGTTTTCGAGGAGGAAAACCAATCCCAGGCTGTCAGTGTGGTGC
>JAXDMF010000242.1:0-3164 GCA_034666205.1 Gemmatimonadales bacterium | reverse complement strand
AACTGGCGCGAAGCCTCTGGGCGAGAGTGCGCGAGGTCGCGGGCTACAAGGATGCGGCGATCCCCGAGGGCGGCTATTACGGTGAGTACCTGCTGGAGAACGCGCGGCAGGTGCTCGCGTCCGAGGGTCGCGCATTCGCTGACCTCCCGGAAGCGGAGGGCATCCGTCGCTCTCGCCTATTGGCCCTACGGATTCAGCGGGAAGAGCAGGATCGCGATCTCGAGCTGTTTGGGGTCAGGTTCGATGTCACCTCTTCCGAACAGGCTTCCTACGACAGCGGCCGGGTTGATCGCGCCATCGCCCTGCTGGCCGAGCGTGGCCTCACCTACGAATCCGAGGGGGCGCTCTGGCTCCGCACCACGAGCTTCGGGGACGACAAGGACCGCGTGCTGCGCAAGAGCGACGGGAGTCTGACCTATCTGGCTCCTGACATCGCCTATCACATAGACAAGCACGACCGGGGCTTCGATCGGGTCGTAGACGTGTGGGGAGCCGACCACCACGGCTACATCCCCCGCATGCGGGCCGCGCTCGCAGCGCTGGGGTACTCGCCGGAGTTCTTCGACGTGGCCCTGGTTCAACTGGTGAAGGTGACCCGGGGTGGCGAAGAGGTGAAGATGTCGAAGCGGTCGGGCGAGTTCGTCACCCTGCGCGATCTCTTCGAGGAAGTGGGCGTGGATGCGGCCCGATTCTTTTTCCTGGCGCTGCCGGGTGACACCCAGATGACCTTCAACGTCGACCTGGCCAAGAAACAAAGCGACGAGAATCCGGTCTTCTACGTGCAGATGGCACACGCGCGGCTCAGCGGAATCTTTCGCACGGCCGAGCGCAACCCGGAGTCGGTAACGGGTGCCCTGGATCTAGGCGCGTTGCCCGCGCCGCAGGACATGGATCTCCTCAAGAAGCTGATTGCCTTTCCCGAGACGGTGGACAAGGCCGCGCGTGAGCGCGCGCCTCACCGTATCACTGTGTACCTGCGTGAGCTGGCGACGGTGGTTCACGCCTGGTATCACCATACCAGGGCCGTGGGGGCACCCGAAGGCGAGGCCACCGAGGGCGCACGACTGCTCCTGGCCCGGGCTGCACGCACCGTGCTCGCCAACGGGCTCAACCTGCTCGGCATCTCAGCCCCCGACCGGATGTGACTCGATGACCTTACTCGTGGTCGGCAGCATCGCGTTGGACTCGATCTTCACTCCATTCGGGGAAACCGCGGACGCGCTGGGTGGCTCGGCCATCTATTTCAGTGTCGCCGGGTCGATCCTGTATCCAGTCCAGGTCGTCGGGGTCGTGGGGCAGGACTATCCCTACCACGAGCTCGAGCGTCTGGCGCCCCGCGGCATCGACTGGTCCGGTGTGGAGCGGGCCAAGGGCGAGAGCTTTCGGTGGAAGGGCAAGTACTCCTATGATCTCCAGAGTCGCGAGACGCTGGAGACGCGACTCGGCGTGTTTGCCGACTTCCAACCCCGACTTCCGGCCAGCTTCCGGTCCGCGCGCTTCCTCTTCCTCGGGAACATCGATCCTGAGCTCCAACTCGGCGTCCTGGAGCAGGTCGAGCGTCCCGAGCTGGTGGTGTGCGACACGATGAATTACTGGATCCAGAGCAAGAAGGCTGCGTTGCTCCAGCTGCTCGAGCGGGTGGACGTCCTCATGGTGAATGACGGCGAGGCAAGAGAGCTGAGCGGCGACTGGAACATCCATCGCGCCGGCCGGTGGATCCTGGCTCACGGCCCGAAGCGCGTGGTGATCAAGCAGGGCGAACATGGCGCGCTGTTGATCGAGCCTAAGCGCACCTTCTACGTCCCCGCCTTCCCACTGGAAACGGTTTTCGACCCCACCGGCGCGGGCGACGCGTTCGCGGGCGGTTTCATGGCTTATCTGGCGCGTACCCGGTCGGTGACGGAGGACAACATGCGGCGAGCCATGGTCTATGGCGCCGCCATGGGATCCTACGCCGTGGAGCAGTTCGGCATTCGCGGATTCGACCGGGTCACTCTCGCCGACGTGGAGTCTCGGGTGCGCGCCTTCCAGGATCTCACCCAGGTGTCACGGGCCAAGGCGCTGGCATGAAAGAGTCGGGCCAGGCTCGGGAGTACGCCGCCGCCGGCGTCGACCTGGACACGGCAGAAGCCGCCAAGGCGCGGATCGGCGAGCTTGTCGCCGGGACGCGAACCCCGCTGTCGATCGGACAGGTCGGGGCATTCGGGGGCATGATTCGGGTGCCCCCGGGAATGCGGAAACCGATCCTGGTTTTGAGCACGGATGGAGTTGGTACCAAGGTCCTGGTGGCCCTCGACGCCGGGCGATTCGATACCGTCGGCGAAGACCTGGTCAACCACAGCGTGAACGACATCCTGGTCCATGGAGCAACGCCCATCGCGTTCATGGATTACATCGCCGGGACGGCACTGGGGCTCGACCAGATCGGCGGAATTGTGGAGGGCATCGCGCGTGGATGCAGGGCCCATGACATGGCGCTGGCAGGCGGTGAAACGGCGCAGATGCCCGGACTGTATCGTCCCGGTACATACGATCTCGCCGGCACCATCGTCGGTGTCGTCGAGGAAGACCGAGCGATTCACGGCCAGGCGATTGTCCCCGGTGACGTGTTATTGGGATACGCCTCAACCGGCCTGCACACCAACGGCTATACTCTGGCCAGGCGGATCATCTTCGAGCGTATGCGATTGCGACTGGGTGATGCCCTGGGCCAGACCGGCAGTACGGTGGTCGAGGCTCTCCTCGCGGTGCATCGCAGCTACTTCCGCAGCGTTGCCGGGGTCCTCGAGCGGATGCACGGCCTGGCACACATTACCGGAGGTGGTATCGCGGGAAACCTGGTGCGGATATTGCCCCAAGACTGCATGGCGACGGTAGATCCGGGTTCGTGGGAGCTGCCGCCGCTCTTCACCACATTGCAGCAGGCGGGGCAGATCTCCACCCAGGAAATGCGTGATGTATTCAACCTGGGCGTGGGGCTCGTCGCCGTTCTGCCCCCGGACGCCGTCAGCGCCGCTGAAGCGGCCGCCTCGGCCGATGGGGTCACAACATGGGTGATGGGCGAGATTCAGCGAGGTAGCCGGTCCGTGCGTTTCGCCCGTCCGTAACGGAGAATACGATGCGCACCGCTCACCTCCTTGCCGGGCTGTTTGTTCTCACCGTTG
>JAXDMF010000241.1:0-3473 GCA_034666205.1 Gemmatimonadales bacterium | reverse complement strand
GCCTGCCCGATCACGATCAGAGTGAATCGGGTGTCGTCGAGTTTCCCGAAGAGGTCCTCGGTGGGACCGTTGGCGGAGAGCTTGAGCCGCAGCCAGGGAAACCGATCGCCGGCGCGCGGTCCCCCATGGGGCAAGCCCGGCAGCGTTTCCGACAACGGGCTGTCGGGGTAGGCAATGCCTGTCTGGGAGATGGTACGGAAGGCGAGCCTTTGCATTCTCTCGAGCCTCATTGCCAGAGCTATGGCCTTCGCCAGGATCCGGGTCCGGAACAATCCGGCAAGCCTCGTGTTGGACACCACCAGCGAGAACATGCGGTCGGTCGTGCTCAGTAGCCGCTGCGCGACGGGGATACGCTCGGCCTCGTAGGAGTCGAGCAAGGCCGGGCCGGCACTGCCCGAGACGACGAGGGCCAGCTTCCAGGCCAGGTTGTAGGCATCCTGCAAGCCGGTGTTCATGCCCTGTGCGCCCACCGGGCTGTGGATATGCGCCGCGTCGCCCAGCAGGAAGCACCGGCGGTCACGGAAGCGCTCGGCGCGGCGGTGATGGATGCGATAGGTGGAAAACCAGCTGCAATCCTGCAAGGTCACCCCGGCTCCCGCCTCGTCGAGGATCGACGGAATCACGTGGGCGAGCGTCAGATCATCTCTTCCCCGCAATTCCGGCGGGACGATGCCGACAATCCGCCAGTGATCGGTCCCCCGCATCGGGAAGAACAGATGGAATCCGTCGCGCCAGAAATAGATGTTGAGCTCGTCCGGCACCATCGGTCCCGTCATCTGGGTGTCGGCAACGAAGAACACGTGCTCGTAGGGCGCTCCCTGAAACGGGATCCGGTTCAGCTCGCGCACTGCGCTCCGCGCGCCGTCGCAGCCGGCGACCCACGCGGCCCTGATCTCCCGGATCGTGCCGTCCGGTTGCTTGAGCTTGGCGGTGACCCCATCCGCTTCCTGCGCCAGCCCGACCAGCTCGGTATTCCACGCTACGGCCAGGTCCCATTGATGAAGGCGCTCTCCCAGCAGCCGTTCGTTGTCGTCCTGGCCCAGGATCAACACGAATGGATACGGACTCATGCCGCGCCCGATGTCACCCAACGGGACTCGCGCAGTCCGCCGCCCTCCGGCCCACATGTTGGCACCGGTGGTGCGCTTCCCGAGCTCGAGGGCTTGCTCAACGATGCCAAGGTGGGAGTAGATCTCGAGGGTGCGGGCCTGAACGCCGAGGGCTCTGGTCTGAAGCGACGGACCAGGGTGCCGGTCCACGATCACCACCCGCACCCCTCGCCGCCCTAGTTGGTTCGCCAGCATGAGCCCGGTCGGACCCGCGCCTACGACCAGGACGTCAGTATCTTCGTCGCGCTTGACGAGCATATATAGGCTGGGTGAACCTCTAGCTTAAAACCACGGGGATTAGCTATGCCAAAAGTAATCATCGACATGACGATGTCGCTCGACGGTTATGTCGCGGGACCCGAAGACGGGCCCGAGTTTCCGCTCGGCCAGCATGACGGCATGGCAATCTTCGACTGGTACTTTTCAGGCACCGAGGAATACCGCACGCCGCTGTTCAAGCCCGAGCCGGGGCCGAACCTCGACCAGGTGAAGCGAATGTATGAGGAATCCGGCGCCTTCATCTTCGGGCGGCGAACCTATGACATCACCAATGGCTGGGGCGGTCGGCATCCAGTGAATGGCGTGCCCGTATTCGTGCTGACGCACAAGCCGCCTCCCGCCGAGACGGTGCCCAAAGGGCCGTCGAATCTCACCTTCGTCACCGACGGGATCGAGAGCGCGATCAGGCAGGCAAAAGCCGCGGCGGGGGACAAGCACGTCAAGCTCGGCGGTGCATCACCGGGGAAGCAGGCACTGCGGGCCGGCCTGGTCGATGAGATCCTCGTCCATCTCGCGCCCTATCTTCTCGGCGGCGGGGTTCGGCTCTTCGATGTGCTCGCCAACGGTGTGCGACTCGAGAAGCTCAGTGTCAGCGACGGGCCGCTTGCGACGCATCTCCGCTACCGCGTCGCTCGATAGTCGTCAGGGCAAGCCACGCCGCCACGACCGCAGTCTTCTCCTGGGCCGCCCAAGGACGGCCGACGGTGCGTCCCGAAACGCTCGTGGCTACGGCGTACTGCCCTTCTTCGCGGCGGTCCCGCTCGCCGGCCGAGCGGCGGCCACAGCCGTCCGCCCCTTCGGGTTCAGATCAATGAGATAGTCCGGATTGGTGCGATCGAGCTTCGGCCACTTGGTATAGTCGTCGGGCGCAAAGATCCCGCCCATCAGCCCCATCGCGCCGCGGATCGAGTCCTTCGGGCTTCCCTGGTACACCGCCACGAGGCGGTATCGCCGCCCCGCGATCAGGTGCGGTCCGCGCCCGAAGATGCCGTAGAGTGCGTGAGAGACTCCGGTGACCTCGCCGTTCGGCCTGCGCTGCGCAGTCACCCGGGCGAGGACCTTGCCGGTCCTCACGTCTTCCAGGCGCAGTTCCTTCCCGAAGTCGTGCAAGTGCCCGCCGGCGGCGAGCAATCGCCCGCTGACATCCATCGTGAACACTGCCGACCGCGAACCGCCGCCGGGCGGCAGGTCGAACGCATCACCGGCGCCGGGATGAATGTTCACGTCGGCCTTGAAGGGCAGGACGATGGTCGGTTTCGGCACCAGGTTGCGCGGCGAATAATCGATCGTGAGCTGGAAGGTGACGCCCTTGATGTCCGTGTCGGTATGGTTGTTCCACATCACGTACAGTGCCATATCCATGCCGGCGTCGAGCGGCAGGCCGACGGACTTGGGGACTTTGGCGCTGCCGGTCTCCTCACCCATGCCGAAGACACGCTCCACCATCGGATACAGCACCTGGCGCCGGTCGAAATCGAGCAGCTCCATGTGGTGCATCGTGGTGGGCTGGTTCAGCCGCTTGTGATCCTGGTCGAAGAGCCGCAGATCGAATGAGCGCATCCACACGTTGGCCGGCCACCGGAAGTGCACCCGCACGTCCTCGTTGCCGGGGCCATGCCCCATCATCGCCATCTTCGACATGCCAGGCATGTCCATCATACCCATCGCGGGAACGACGCAGGGGCCGAGTGTGATCACGACGGCATGCTTTGCGGAGTCCATGACGGCCCTGATCGGCGCATGAGGACCCTCGCACCCGTGAGGGGGCGAGCTGGCGCTGAGTAAAGAGGTCGTCATCAGGGCGATCGCCCCATTCGCGGCGATCGAACGTGAAGCCATCATGCGGCGCTCCGGCCTGGGGTGTTGGGGTTAGGGTTGCTCGGCGTTCTCAGAGCCCGGAGTCTCCGGCGACTCCGTACCCGGCGTCTCCGGCGTTTCGCTGCCCGGCGTCTCCGTCGCGTCTCCGGCCTGGATGCCGCATTCCCCGGTGTTCTCCCCGGTCTGCTCACAGTCGCTTGCGTCACTGGCCGGAGTCGTCGCTGTCCCAGCCGGTGCCGCTGCAGTTCCAGGGGCTGTTGCAACCCC
>JAXDMF010000240.1:0-2545 GCA_034666205.1 Gemmatimonadales bacterium | reverse complement strand
ACTTCGTGGCCCGGCGGCTGGTCGGCACCCGCGCCGCGCTCTTCGGCGCCCTGCTGCTGACGTTCAGCAGCCTTCACGTCTACTACTCTCAGTTCGCGCGCTATTGGACGCTGGTCTTTCTCCTCTCCACCATATTCCCCTACTTCCTGTATCTGGGCCTGCGCGAGCACAATCGTCGCCTGCTGCTCCTGGGGGCTCTGCTCACCATCCTGGCCGCGCTGGCTCACCCAGTATCCATACTTCTTGTCGGCGGCTTGGGAGTGTGGGCTCTGGTGACGTATGTCCGAGTGGATCGGTTCGAGCAGCTGTGGAACCAGAAGACAGTCCGCTGGACGACGTGGCTTCTCGTCCTCCTGGTGGCGGCAGTCGCGCTCCGATTCGTTCCCCTGTTGCGGGAGTGGATCCGGATGCACGACAAGAAGCCGGGTGAGGGGGAGTTCCTTCTGCATCTTCCGGGGGCACCCGGCGTAAAGCAGCTCTCTTACCTGCTGGGTTTCGTCGAAAGCCTGACCCCGGCGGTCGTGCTGACCGGCGCCCTGGGTATGTATTTGCTGTGGCAACAGCGAGACCGGCAGCTGGCTCTTCTCCTGGTGTGTCTCTCGGTCTTCCCGCTGGCGTTTCTCGTGCTGCTCTCGTTGCGTACGCCGGTGTCGACGTTCTACCTGGTGCCGGTCGTGCCGGCAGTCCTTATCGGGGCCGGCGTATTTCTGGATCACGCGGCGGGGGTCAACTGGGGCCTTCGCCCGCGATGGCTGGTCCCGGCCACCCTGGCAGTCGTCATCATCGCTGCGGGCGCGCCAACTCTCCTCTCGCAGTATCGTGACGGGCGCCGCTACGACTTCCGGGGCGCCGCGAGCTGGCTGGACACCCAGCTCGCACCGGAAGACATCGTGTTCTCCGATCAGGCCAAGGTCATGGCGTACTACCTGCCCAGCCGAGAGGTGGAACGCCTCCGCGCCGATCCGGGTCCGCTCGTGCAATCGGTATTCGGGTTGCGGCAGTCAGGCAGGGGGGTACTGTGGATTGTCGCGCCGGCCCCATCCCATGCCTTTCGCACCAGCCCCGCGCTCGAGCGGCTGAAGGCATGGATATACGGCAACTGTCAGCTCCGGAAGACGATCGGGAAGGGCCGCATGGACTTCAGGCAATACTACCTGCAGCTCTATCGCTGCCCGGCCTCGGGTAGTCCCACGCCGCCGATCACGTCCGAATAAAGCCGTTCCCACGTTTCCATAATACGGTCGGTGCCGTAGCGCTGTTCCACGAGAATGCGCCCGCGTGCGCCCATAGCCAGCCGCGCCTCCCGGGTCAGCGACTCCATCTTCTCCATGGCTTCCGACAGTGCGGCCGGGTCGGCTGAGCGGACCAGCAACCCGGTCGAGCCATCCTCCACCACCTCCGCCACCCCACCCACGCGGGTTGCCACGATGGGAAGCTCGGCCGCGGCAGCCTCTAACAACACCACAGGCATACCCTCCCAGGCTGAGGAGAGCAGGTAGCCGTCCGCGGCGCTCATGTGCGCCGGGATGTCTCGGCGAACACCGAGAAACCGCACTCCTTCCTCGACGCCTGCGGCCCGCACAATCCGTTCGACCTCGGATCTGAGAGAGCCCTGTCCGACCAAGAGTAGGCGTGACGCTGGACGGACCGCCGCCAGCCGGGCGAATGCGGCGATCAACGTCGGGTAGTCTTTTGCCGGCTCGAACCGTCCCACCGCCAGCCAGACGAACTCATCACCCAGCCCAAGCTCCCTCCGGAGCACCGCTCGGGCTTCGGGTAGCTTGCGGAATCGATCGGTATCAACGGCGTTCGGCACAACCTGTAGCCGACGCGCGGGCACCGCCTTGATGGCGATATAGCGCTCCGCGGCCAATCGACTGATGATGGTGAACCGGTCCACCAATCCGCTGGTGAGGCGGTAGGCGGCCATTCGCAGTGATCCGCCGTCGTTGATGCTATGAATGGTCGAGACGAGGGCCGGCATCCCCGCCACCGGGCGGATTGCGCGGGCCAGCAGATTGGCATGGACCATATGGCTGTGCAGCACATCCGGACGCCAGGCGCGTATGATGCGGACCAGCCGGAGAACTCGGGGAATGGCTCCGAGGTTTCTCTCCAGCTCCAGGCTCTCGACCTCGATCCCCTCGCGCTGGGCCTCCAGGCCCATGGGGCCAAGCGGCGCAAGTGCGACGATGCGGACCTCGTGCCCTCGGGACCGCATTGCCCGAGCCAGCAGGAGAATCTGCTGGTCGGCGCCTCCCATCCCCATGCTGGTGGAGAGAAGGAGAATCCTCATACATCCTGTTCGCGCAGACCCCCTACCCTGCGTCGCAACGCTCGCTTCAAGCCGATCGGAAGGTACGCGTAGGCGTATCGCCCCAGGGGAAACACATACATCCACCCCGGCAGTCCCAGCTCTCGAACCACCTGTGCCTGAAGCCTCGCCATGGCCCGCTGCCGGTCGACGTACTTGAACGTACGATGGAAGAAGCTCGAGGAGTGGACGTAGTGCTCGCCCAGAACCTCGGGAATGTTGGCGAACCGC
>JAXDMF010000239.1:0-5416 GCA_034666205.1 Gemmatimonadales bacterium | reverse complement strand
CGTGCTTCCGAATGATGTCGCGCTCGTAGTCGTCAATGTGCACGCACCCCACCACACCGGTCTGGGCCCGTCCTTCCATGACCTGGCGGTAGAGATAGAGTGCGGGCTCCTTATCGCGGAGGAGGATGCCTTGGGCCAGGAATTCGTCGAGGGCCTCGCGCGCCCTGGAGTAGATCCGCGGATCGTGCGGGTCGGTGTCTTCCGGCAGATCGATGTCGGACCGGCCAACGTGGAGAAAGCTGTGCGGCTTCCCTCGCGCCAGCTCGGCCGCCTCCGACCGGTTGACCACGTCGTAGGGCACCGCGGCGACCTCCGAGGCCAGCTCGGGCTTGGGACGGAGGGCACGAAACGGCTGCAGTCGCACTGAACTACCCCCTTGGCGCCACTATGCGTTCACAGATTCCCAGCCCGCCATCAACCAGGAGCGCGAGTAAGGCGGCCGGGAGCGCGCCTGATAGAATCATTCTCGTGTCGGACAGGGCGAGTCCGGCCGCGATCGGATCGCCCAGACCACCGGCGCCGATGAAGGCGGCGAGCGTCGCCGTACCGACGTTGATGACCGCCGCAGTCCGGATACCAGCCATGATGACCGGCGCCGCCAGCGGCAGGCGCACGTGGCGAAGAACCTGCCGCGGGGTCATGCCCAGCGCCCACGCGGCCCCCACTGCATCCGGCGCGGCATCCCTCACCCCGGTGTAGGTGTTGCGCAGGATCGGGTAGAGAGAATAAAGGAAAAGGGCCACCAGCGCAGGCACCACCCCGATCCCCAGCAGCGGAATCATGAAGGCAAGCAGGGCGATGCTGGGGAGCGTCTGCAGCAATCCCACTCCGCGGATCACCGACTCGGCCACCTTGCGCTTCCGCTCCAGCGCCAGTCCGAGTGGCAGGGCCAGGGCCAGGGCACCGGTGAGTGAAACCCCCACGAGCAGCAGGTGACGGAGGGTGAGGCTCATGATCGTGCCGCGCTGATGCCAGAGATACTGAGCCACACCGCCCGCCGAAGCATCCTTGACGGTCCGGACTGTTTCGGCTCTGGCGTGGGTCAGACCGAGAGACCGGAGCGCGTCGGCCGCGACGTCGGGAATCGGCTCGTTGTTCACCTCGATCCTGCGGTTGAGCCGGCGCAGGTCTTCCTCAGTCAGGAGCCCGCTCAGCTCGGTGAGCGCCGCCACGCCGGCCGGCACATCTCGCGCAAACGCGGGGCTGATGAGCGCAGCGGCTTCGTAAGGAGGGAAGAAGCCGCGGTCGTCCTGCAGCACAACGAGGTCGTACCGGACAATGAACCCGTCGGTCGAGTAACCGTCGATCACGTCCACTTCTCCCGCGGCGAGCGCCTGATACTTCACCGCCGCGAGCAGGGCCCGCACCGAGCGGAAGCGGATGCCGTAGGCCTTTGCCAGGCCGGGCAGCCCATCGGGACGGCCGATGAAGTCCGGGGTCAGTCCCGCGCGCATTGTGGCCGACACCCGGGCGAGATCACTCAGCGTTCTCAGCTGAAATCGGCCCGCGGTCTCCCGTCGAACGGCGATGGCGTAGGTGTTCTGGAAGCCGAGCGGGGGAAGCCAACGGACGCCGTAGCGCGCGCGAAACTCCCGCGCTACCTGGCGATAGACCTGCCGCGGGTCTGGGCTGGGACGCTCACCCAATATGGCAAGCAATCCGGTTCCGGTGTACTCGGGATAGACATCGATTCGATTGGATCGCAGCGCCGAAAAGGCGATCTCGGTGGCTCCGAGCCCCAGCCTCCGGTCGGCCACGAACCCGCGAGCCTCCAGCAGTTGGGCGAACATCTCCGCCAACAGGTATGACTCGCCAAACGGCTTCGACGCCACCACGATCGGCCGGGACTGCGGGTGCGGCGCCTGGACCGGCGGCACACCGAACACGATCAGCAGCATGGCCGGGAGAGTCGCCAGGCTCATGCCGCCGTCACTCGCGCCCGCAAGAGCAGTTGTCGGACGTAGTCGCTCGCCGGGGCTTCCCGCAGCTGACGAGGGGTAGCGGCTTGCTCCACCCGGCCGTTCCGCATCACAATCACCCGGTCGGCCAGCAGGAACGCCTCATCGAGATCGTGGGTGACCAGCAGGGAGGTGACACCGAGCTCGCGCCGGATGCCCAGAAAGGTGGACTGGAGGTCGGCTCGGCTGATGGCGTCGAGTGCGCCGAAGGGCTCGTCCAGCAAGACGACCCCGGGATGCACGGCAAGGGCCCGGGCAACCGCCACCCGCTGGCGTTGGCCTCCGGACAACTCCCGCGGCCAGCGCGAGGCAAAGAGCTCCGGCTCGAGCCCCACCAGACGCATCGCTCTGAGCGCCAGCTCGCTCCGGTTCTCCAGATGGCGGAGCCAGGGGACCAGCTCGACGTTGCGCTGCACCCGCCAATGAGGAAGAAGGCCGCCGTCCTGCGGCACGTATCCGGTCCGCCGCCGGAGAGCGAACGGGTCGAGCTCCCGGGCATCTACGCCGGCTATGAGGATCCGTCCCTCGTCAGGATCGACCAGCCGGTTGAAGCAGCGCAGGAGCGTGGTCTTGCCCGCGCCGCTCTCGCCAATCAGCGCGACACACTCGCCGGTTCCCACGTCGATCGAGACCCCCTCGAGTGCCGGCCGGGGACCATATCGCTTGGTGACGCCCTCGGCGCTCAGCGCCACCGTTGGCAGCGGTTTCTCCTCGATGACGACCCCTCCTTTCGCTGCGTTGGGCCTTGTCGCCAGCGGCGTTTCAGGCAATCTACCAGACGAGTGAAAGCCGCGGCCTTACTGCGCCAAAGTGCATTCCGGCTGCCGAGCCGGCGAACTGCAGAAAGAAGCACGTCGCACCCCGCTCGCAAGGGTTGCCAGAAGTGCTTGCCTGCGACGGCATTCCCCGCCTCCGCTCAACCAACGGTTGCGCCGGCCCATCAACTCTTGCAGCGACGATCGCCTGCCTCTCATACATGAACGAAAATGCATCCGCCATGCGCGTGAAATTTGCATCCGATCGTGATCCTCAAAACCTCGTGAGGATGAAGGATGTATCGAGTCGAGCTCTCACCGGGCGAAGAAACCGCGTTCAGGTCGATTGAAGAATTGGCCGTCGCGATCAAACGCGGGGTGGTCACCTCACGAGCCCGCATCTGGCATAGCGTGTCGGGCAAGTGGCTTCCAATCGAGTTTCATCCTCATTACAAAATCGCAGCCTCGATGCAGCTCACCACGGCCGACCTCGTGGCCGGGCCGCCGATCCAGAAGCTCGAGCTGCTGACCCTGGGCGAGCAGATGGATCCTCCCCGGCCGCCGATACGTCCTGCGGTGCAGCCGGAGGAGCCACGGGTGAAGCGTATTTCTGAGCCGGTGAAGCGTATTTCTCAGCCGGTGAAACGTTTTTCCGAGCTGGTGAAGCGCACTCCTGAGTCGGTGAAGCGCACTCCTGAGTCGGTGAAGCGCAGTCCTGAGCCGGAGCCGAAGCCCCACAAGAAGGCCGGGGCAAAGTCGCGTCGCCCCCGATCTGGCGGCAAGTCGCTGCGCATCGCTCTGGCCGGGGCCCTGTTCATCGGGTGTGCTCACCTGGCCTACTCCGCGGCATCGACCGCTCTACGCAAAGACATCGCCACCCGGCCCAGTAGCCATCGGCGCCTGGTCATGACACCGGAGAACATCGCAGAACAGGGCCCCGAGACCACCGCCGCCGCCGTACTGCCCGGACTGCGCGTGGTTCCCCGTTCAGGAGTCCGCTCGAGCAGCGCTGCCCGGCCCGCGCCATCGCGTCCGGTGCCCACCGAATCCGCGGTCCAGGATGAAGCAGCGCCGCTGGAATCTCGGAGCGAGGCCGCCACTCCTGCTTATGACGCTTTCCGCGCGGATTCCGCATCCGGCATCCAACCCGCACCCACGTCGATCAGCATCACCGCACCAGCCCCCCTAAACGGTGACTCGCTCGCAAGGAAGATGGTGGACTCGACCGGAAAGAAGACGCTCACGCGGATTCTCCGGACCATCGGCGGCACTCCCGCCACGGAGCCGAATCGTCCCAAGCGGTAGTCGTACCTGTGACTCAACCCACAGCAACCCGCAGCTGATCGATCAATAATCGACGCGGTAACTCATTGCTTATCAACAGCTTGTGTTGATAAGCCTGTGGATAAGCGACGGGTCTGTGTGCATAACCCGGCGCTTCCTCACTCTTCTGTGGAGATCCCGCCAACCTGCAGCCGGCGCACCCGGAAGGTCGTATGAGGAGCGATGTCGGGGACCTGCTCGATCAGCTGGGAGTGAAGAAGTCACAACTGACGCTGGCCGTCGGCGGATACGAGCTGTCTGTCACCAACCTGGAGAAAACCCTCTGGCCCGGCTCGGGCCGCGCCCGGCCGCTCACCAAACGAGACTACTTGCAGTACCTGGTCAGGGTCTCCACCTGGCTGCTGCCACACCTCGCGGGACGACCGCTCTTCGTGACTCGCTATCCCAATGGCGTCACCGGGAAGAGCTTCTATCAAAAGCACTGGGACAACCCGCCCGCGTTTGTTCGTACCGTCTCGATCTATTCCAGCCATACCGAGGGCGATGGCGACTACTTGATCTGCGAGAATCTGCCGACGCTGCTCTGGCTCGGTCAGATGGCTGGGCTCGAGATGCATCCCTGGTTCTCCCGGATCGACCCGGCTCCTGATGCGCGCGGCCGGGGGCGCAAGTTTTCCGGCTCGGAGGTGAACCTCGAGAAATCGGTGCTCAACTACCCCGATTTCGTCGTCTTCGACCTGGACCCCTACCAGTATTCGGGACGCGAGGGTAAGGGCGAGGAGCCCGAGCTCAATCGCAAGGCCTTCACACGGACTCGTGACCTGGCCCTGCGGCTACGCGATCTTCTGGGCCGCCTCGGCCTGAAGACCTTCGTGAAGACGTCGGGCCGCACCGGGCTGCACTTGTATCTCCCGATTCTCCGCAAGCTGGACTACGACGCGGTGCGCAGCATTGCCGAGACTATCGGCAGGTATGCTATCCAGGAGTGGCCCGATGAGGTGACGCTCGAATGGTCAGTCAAGCGGCGAACCGGGAAGATCTTCTTCGATTACAACCAGAACACCCGGGGAAAGTCACTGGCGTCCATCTTCTCGCCCCGACGCCACCCACTCGGTACCGTCTCCATGCCGGTGAACTGGGACAATCTGGAGCGGGTGTATCCCACCGACTTTACCCTCCGAACGGTGCCGGGCATTCTCGAGGCTGAAGGGGATCCATGGGCAGGCATATTGGCCGCCAAGCAGGATCTGGGGGAGCTGCTCGAGGCCACAAAGGCCGGATGAATCGTCGGCCCCTGCCCTCTTGGATCCCACCGATGCTGGCCACACTCACCGAGGTCTTCCCCACCGAGGGCAAGTGGGTGTATGAGCCCAAGCTCGACGGAATACGCGCTCTGACTTACGCCAGCCCCGGCGAGCT
>JAXDMF010000238.1:0-3858 GCA_034666205.1 Gemmatimonadales bacterium | reverse complement strand
GCCACCTTCGGCAACCACGAGTTCGACTTCCCACTCGATACCCTCCTGGCCCGGATCGGCGAGTCGAAGTTCAAGTGGATCTCGACCAACTGCACCCTGGCCAGCGGCGAACCGCTGCCAAAGGTCGTGCCGTGGGACACCCTGCACGTCTCGGGGCATAAGGTCGGGATGTTCGGTCTCACCCTCGAGGGTCCCTATCCCGCCTACGTCCACTGCTCCAATCCGGACACGGCCGCACACCGGGTCATCCAAACGCTCACCGACGAGGGCGCCGATCTGATCGTCGGCGTGACTCACCAGACGATGGCGGCGGATCGCGAGCTGCTCGGGCGGGAGCCGCGACTCGACCTGATCCTGGGAGGTCATGAGCACGTGGCCCAGGACTCGGTCATCTCGAATCGGCACATCGTCAAGGCGGATGCGAATGCCAGAAGCGCCCAGTTCGTGACCGTCTGGGGCGGAAAGGGCAAATGGCGGCAGGCGACAGGGCTGGTCCGCATCGATCAGGCCCTACCGCCCGACACGGCGGCGGCGCGGGTGATCGAGGCATGGAGAGACAGTCTCGACCGGCAACTGGGACCGGAGCGCGAGGTGGGCCTCACCAGCGCGACGATCGAGCCATCGAGCAGCGGGTCGCGGCGGCAAGAGTCGTTGCTCGGCGATCTGGTGACGGACGCCATGCGGGCCGGGACTGGGGCCGATGTCGCCCTGCTCAACGCAGGCGCTCTCCGCCTGGACAGCGCCATCAGGCCGGGCCCGGTCACCAATCACCAGCTCGAGGCGGTCTTTCCCTTCGCCGATCAGACCCGGGTCGTCACCTTCCCACTGAGCGGGGCCGGCGTGAGACAGCTTCTGGAGCACGGGGTGTCCCGCGGGGTTCTCGGCAGTGGCGGGTTTCTTCAGGTCTCCGGGGTGTCGTTCACCTTCGACCCCAAACACCCCTCCGGCAGCCGGATCGTAGGCGAGATCCGGCGAAGCCAGGGAGCGGTTCTGGGGCCGCGTGACACGGTGGTGGTGGCGTTTGGGGCCTACACGGCCTGTGATGGGGGGGACGGGTACAAGGTGCCAGAGGCGATGCCGGCCTGTGGCCGGCGCGAGGCCGCACCCAGGGCCCTGGACCTGCTGACCCGGTATATCACCGATTCTCTGAAGGGGAAGATCGATCCACCCAAGGACTCTCGGGTGGTCGAGGCTGGAAACACAAATCCCGGCTGAGCAGGTGCTCGCCGGGACCGGGCAGCTTTAGCAGTTTTCATCACCCAGGCTGCAAAGCTAAAATCCCTGGGGCCCCGAAGGGCTATGTTCCTCAATCGCTTGACGCAATCTAAGCAGGCCAAGCCCGACTCGCAACCCTCTCCGGCTCCCTTCAGCCTTCGGCTCCGGGTATTATAGGCCATGGGTTTAACCCCTTACCCATCCCTTGCCACCCTACCCAGCGCCTTTGCAGCCGCCTGCCGGCTCTCTCGAACCGAGGGGGAGCTGTTCGAGCGTTGCCGGATAGCGCTTGTCCGGCGTTTCCAAAGTGAACGGATCTGGTTCACCCTGACATCACCTACCGAAGCCCTTCCCCGGGTGGGGCCCGCCGCGGGGTTCGAGAATGCGGTCGAGGTGGCACGCCTGGCCAGCGGCGAGACCGAGGTGGTCATCCACGCCGACCCCCTGGCAGCGGAAGAGATGCGCTCCGTGGCGATGTCGCTGGCGCTCGGTCTCAGCGTGGTGCTGGAGCTCCGGAGTATTCTGCTCGAGAGACAGGCCGCGCTGGACGACGCCGTGTTCCAGCTCCGGGCCCTGCGTCAGGTCGCCCGGCTCCTTTCGTCGGTTCATTCCACTGAAGAAACCGAACAGCTTATCCTGGATTTCATGGCGGAGGTATTCTTCGCCTGGTGGGCCTGCCTGTACCGGCCGGAGGGCGAGACCTACATGCCCACGGTCTTTCGTTCGTTGAACGACCGGCTCCGGCCGGCACCGATCGATCGGATCGCGCTGGATCACGCGCTCCCGCCGGGAAGCACCGCCACGGGCACCGATGACGTCTCCGTTGCGGAGCTGGTCGGTCCCGGGGCCGAGCTGGTCGTTCCCCTCGACGCCGGAGCGGAGCGCATGGCGATGCTGGTCCTCGGCTCCCGGATCAGCGATAAGCTGTACGGCCGGGCCGAGTCGGAGCTGGCGGGCACCCTTTCCTTCGCCGCGGCGATTGCGCTCAAGAATTCGGAGCTGGTGGAACAGCTCCACAGCGCGGCCACCACCGATGAGTTGACCGGGCTGTGTAACCGGCGCGCACTGGAGGATCGCCTTGCCGCCGAGATTTCCCGCAGCTTGCGCCATCAGCTTCACACCAGTGTTCTTCTCCTCGACCTCGACCGGTTCAAGGTGGTCAACGATACCATGGGCCATGCCGCCGGCGACCGCCTGCTGGTGCAAGTCGGCCAAATTCTCCGCAAGCAGTGTCGAGCGCTGGACGTGGTCGGGCGGCTCGGCGGGGACGAGTTCCTGGTGATTCTGCCGATGACCAAGCCGGCGGAGGCCAAGGTGTTCGTGGCCCGGGTGCAGGCGAACCTGCGAGAGATCGAAAAGACCAATCCTGAATTTGGCGCCTGCACCCTGAGCATGGGGATCGCCGAATCGCCCCACCACGGCACGACGGTCAGCAGCGTTCTGGCCGCGGCAGACAACGCGCTGTACCGGGCGAAGCGTGGGGGCAGGAACACGGTCGAGGTGGCGGAAGCCTAGGTGACCATGGCGGAATCCGAGTTCACCCTGCTGGGCGACGCACTCTGGCTCGACTTCATCAACACCGCCAGGGGGCGGCGGCCCACCCCACCCGATCTCCTCCCGGATGAGGCCGCCCTGCTTCGCTGGTCGGCGGCACAAAGCATCGACCTCAATGGTGGCCATCCTCCTCTCCCGCTCGTGCTGCAGCTTCGGGAGCGGCTGACGGCGCTGGCAGAGGCGCTGCACGCCGGACTCCAGCCTCCCACCGCATCGATCGCGGCCATCAACGGACAGCTGGCACAGGGTGGCGGCTGTCATCAGCTCACCCGGGTCGGCGGCGAGTGGCGGGTCCGGTTTGCCGCGGAGCGGCGCCCGGCCATTCTCCAGGCCATCGCCCAGTCTGCGGCCGCCAGCCTGGCCGACTCGCTACGCTTTGTGCGGCGCTGCGCCGGTGAGACCTGCTCTCTCTTCTTCAGCGACGATTCGCCCAATCAGACCCGCCTCTGGTGCAGCATCGCGGTATGCGGCCGGCAACTGAAGGTCGAGCGGCGCCGCGGACTCCTGCGCTGACCACCACAATCGAGCCACTAGAGTATTTTCGCCGCACCCAGGCGGCGCTCGGCGACCGGTACCGCCTACAGCGCACCATTGCTGCTACTCATGAGCTCGCCCTGTTCGAGGCCTGGGATCAGTTGCTGAAGCGGCGGGTCAGCCTCCGAGTGGATCTCGACCCAGCCACCAGAGGCTGGTTCCTCCGAGAGGCAGAGGCACTCGGCCGGCTGGACCACCCCGCCATCCGCCACGTTTACGACGCCGGTGTGCTGGGCGATCTGGCGTATCGGGTCGGCAACTGGATCGAGGGGGAGAGTCTCCAGGGTGCGCTCCGCCGCGGGCCCCGGCCGATCCCCGTGGTGCACACGCTGGCTCGCGACCTTTTGGGCGCTCTGGAGCATGCCCACGCCCATGTCATCATCGTCCGCCGGGTGGTACCCGCCTCGCTGCTGCTGAGTACCGCAGACCGAGGGACGGTGACCGATCTCCGCTTCTGCAGTTATGCCCTTTCAGCGATCCCGCCCGGCACCCTGCCGCCTGAGCCGGCCTACATGGCGCCGGAGACCCGAGAGGGGGCCGCGGGTGATGCCACGA
>JAXDMF010000237.1:0-5462 GCA_034666205.1 Gemmatimonadales bacterium | reverse complement strand
GCGCGCAACCCAGCTCCCGATTGGAGATAGAAAGCGCTGCAGTTGGCAATCAACTGCCCCTTGACACCCGGTGTTACCAGCAGACCCAGGGGGCCGAAAAGGATAGTCAGTAACGCAGTGATTTCCCCGGTCGAGCTGTCATTCGTAATGATTGGGAAGTACCCAGGCACGATGAACTTCGCATTGGGGAAAAGACCGACCGCGATAGGCAGCAGATACGCCATCCGATCTCCCACCGCATCGCGGGTCAGCTCTTCCACGCCACCGCTGGAGGTGAACGGGTTGAGGATGTGGGTGATCCCCACGTCGTTCGCCCCGCCATTGAGGAGCACCAGGTCGATCTCGGCTGGATTGGCGCTGCTGCTGAGCATGGCATCCCGGGCACTATAAAGCTGGTGCTGGATGGACGGGTTGGGGGATGGCACCTCCCCCTCCCAGCCCGTCGGTCCATCGTGGGCTGGATCCGCCTGAATCACCGCTCCCGAGTGGGCAAGGTTCTGGAACGTCACGGCCCGTCCCGCCAGGTTGGCACTGACCCAGTCCTTCACCAGGGTCGCGAACTTGGTATTGTCGCTCAAGCCCTGACCCCACATGATCGAATCGCCGAAGGCCAACATGTTGAAAGGCCGGCTAGGGACATTCAGTGCCCCGTGGGCCGCGGTACGGCCGGCCGCTTTGAGGACAGGGCCCAGGCCGCCAAGGGTCAGGCAACCAACTCCAGCTGCCGCGTAGGCCGATGCATGGCGGATGAACCCACGACGGTCAAGGGAATTTGTCATGGCCGTGCACACCGGCTGAGTACGACCTGGAGGCTGGAACGCGGCTCTAGCTCGCCTTGGATTTCACCGGCGGCTTCCGTGTCAAAGAACGAGATGACAGAGTAGGTGTACAGCCCTGGCGTGAGCCCCTGGTCGACATACGATGTGCTCCGCAGGGTCTGCGGAGTGATCAGGGTGTTATCACGAAATACCCGATAGCCGGTTGCATCGTGGACCGGTTGCCAAGTAAGCGTGACGGTGGTGCCCAAAGAGGTTGTAGCAGCGAGGCCCGCGGGGGGCAGTCCGGGTGGCATGGCCAGCTCTGCCGCCTCGCTCGTGCCGGCACGGTAAGGTCCGCTGTCCGGATAGGTTGCCACCACGGTGTACGTATACCTGGTCTTGGGACTACGCCGCAGGTCCCTGTAGGCGATAGGCGGAATGGTGTTGACGGTTCCGCCCCACTTGATCGGCACCGGGCTGATAACCGGCCCGGCGTACGCGGTGGGATTCACGGCCAGCACCAGCCCCGGCGTGGCCGCGATGGAGTGGATCATCGTGGGGACGGTCGATCCGCCGCCGGTACGGTACAGTTGATACCCGTTGGCGGCAGGGACCGTCGCCCAGGTTACCTTCGCCGTCGTCGGTCCCAGCGCTGTTCCGTAAATCATGCCGGGCGCCGGGCCCGCGGGGCGAAGGTCCCGGGTCACAACTTCGGGTCGCTCCAGTCTCACCCCCGAGACCGGAGTACGGAGGGGGACTTGCGCCGCCCCGAGTTGGGGCAGCGCCAGACCACACAGCACCTGCATGATACGAGACCACTGGGGTCGGGTACCGCTCGTGGGGTTTTTCCCGAGCTTCGCAGGGTTCAACACGCTACTGCACCACGCTGCCCTTCCGTGCCTCGATCAGCTCCCACATATGCCAGAAGTAATTCGCGCTCCGATTCAGGTGGTTGTCCACCAGGTCGGGGCCGGCGACCCCGAGAGGGATCCCTTCTGCGCCCGTGTATTCATTTGACTGAGCGGTCCGCAGGTCCACCACGAAATCCGCCATCATGCCGTAGTGCGCCACGCCCTCGGTGTCGTAATACCAGGTCTTCGAGCCCGATTTGCTCGGCTGGAATCCCCCGACGTACATCTTGTCCCTGCTTAAGCCGCCGGGCGTTGGTCCTTTCACGAGTCCGTTGAGATCGGAGCCAAAGGAGATGGCGCCGTTCCGATACACCGCCTTCGATGGGTCGGCAGTAGGGTACCCCATGATGTTCATCGCCGCCTGATACTGATTTGCCCACGCAGCCCGGCTCGTCCCATCAGAGCCGAGGCCGAACATGCCGTGCAGCTTGCTGATCCGCGCCAACTGGCTTCGAGTCCGGCTGTTCTCCGCGTCCCCGCCAGCCTGGCCACGAATGCCACTGTGGCCGGATACGATTGGGTAGCCAAACTGCTCCCCAATCTCGAGCGTCTTCTCCGCGGAGTGGTGGGACATGTGATCGATATCCACGATCATGCCGCGCTTCATCATCTCTTTGATGGCAAAGATGCCCTGCAGTGTGAGGCCGCGGGCGTTCCGGTGGCCCCTGCTCTTCCCTGGCGCGCCACCAGGGCAGACCGGACCCGGGCCAGGGTGCCGGAAGGGGTCCATGCCCAACTTGACGAATGCCCCTGCGGCGCGCAGCGGATCGTATACCTCGGTATAGGTGTGGGTGATGTCGTCGCCCACATCGGCACACTCGATCTCCCAGAAATGGCCTGTCTCGCGGAAATTCGCCGTATTGAAGTCGTCCTTGTAAACCGCGGTGCCGCCGAACACGTTGTCGCTCACATGAATCGGCAGAACATATCTCACCCCTTCGTCATACAAGCGCTGAATCTCATTCGGGATTATCGCCGTGCCCGGGCCGGGAACAGCGAGGAGATTAGGGGGCAGCTGATTGAAGTCGCCGATATTGTCGATCTCGACGCCCAACACGACCGCGATCTTGTTGGCCTGAACGATTCGCTTGACATCGGCCGCGCCGTAGGCGACCTCCATGAAGTCCGGGTGGCGACCCACGAAGGACTTGATCTCATTCACCTGGAGATCGGCGGACGACTTGTCATCGGTCGGTGCGTCACCGGGGCCGACGAGGGCGTCGGCCAGCGTCCGGTTATTCGTCGCCAACGCGACCAACACCCGGAGTCCACCATCATGCGCGCGCCTGACCCACTCGTACCACATCTTCTGGTGGGTGATGTCGTTCCACTTGGGCCAGTCGAGGAAGTCCGGGTAACCTCTCCCAGGGTTGTTGGTGACCAGGGCATGGTTCCCCTCCTGAAATTTCTCGATGAGGAGCTTTCGGAGGTCGTCGCCACAGGGGAAGTTCAGGAAATCGTGACCTCCATGGGATGGCCGGTCTTCGCCCAGGGCGTGGTCGATCGACGTCGCCCGAGTGGGCCCGTGGCACGTCAAGTCCTGGGGGAGGAGCGAACCGACGTCTACGCCCCCGTGGACCAGCTTGCCGCCGAACGCCAGGTTGATCATCGGATGGGTATGAAGATCCACCCAACCGGTCAGCACCATCGGCTCCAGATTCGCCCGTGTCCGGGGAAACTCCGCCGCAACGGTCGATACCGGCCCCGGCTCGTAATAGCTCGCGACCGCCCACTCCTGTGATCCAGGAGCAACCCCGGTCGCGGTAAAGGTCGTCGCGCCCGATACCTTGCTGTTAGCCTCAGAGATTCCGGGGCCTAGCAGGACATAGTAGGACGCTCCGTCGACCGGGTTCCACGAAAGCTGCACCTGGCCGTCGCCGGTTTGCTTCGCGATGAATCCCGAGGGGTTCACCGGCGTTCCGGTCCAGACTGCGGCCGGGGCCGCTCCCACTGTCGGTGCCACGGCAGTCAGCCTCGCTGGCGCCAGCTCGCGAAGAGGCTGCACCGCTACGGTGGCAGTAGCCTTCGTTTCGGTCGGAGCAACCGTTGGCATTCCAGGCGGCGGTGAGGCCGTTGCCACCGAGACCGGTGCTAGTGCGACCGGCGCAAGGGTCACCGCTACAGGTGCGAGAGCTGTCGCTGGTGCAGGCGATGCCGGGGCCGGGGCCGCAGCGGCAACCGGTTCCGGGGCCGCCGCGGCAACTGGTGCCGGGGCCGCTGCGGGAGCCGATGCGGTACTCGCACCGGTTGCCGGTGTAGTAACGCTGATCGTGCCGCTATACGTGTGGGGACCGCCGCCCGGGAACCCGGCCATCACCCGGTAGCTGATCGTGGCCCCGGCCGGCGCTCCCGCATCGGTGTAGCTGGTGCCGGTGATCTTGGGCGCGGGAAGGTTGGCCAGCGTCGCAGAGCCGACTGCCCGCTGAACCCAATATCTGTTGGCGTTGGGCGCGGCGGTCCAGGTCAGTGCAACCGTGGTAGGCGCGGTCGCGGTCCCGGTCAGGTTGGTCTGGGCTGCCAGTGGGGTCCTCATGACCCCGACGAGCGCGAGCAGACCGGCCATTGTTGCGCGGACGAACGAGGTCATGTATCCCCCACTAGGATGGTTGGTCGCTGTGCTTCTCAACGGATCTACTTCGGTTCAACTCCCCTTGCTCGTCCCCTTCCCTACTGACCACTGCTCCACGTACAGCTGGGCCTGATACTTCGGTGCCGCATCGGCTGAGGTGGCCGGCAAGCGTCGGAGCGTGACCAGCCCAACGCCGCTCCCGTTCAGCTCGAACAGTCGGGTCGTGAGATCCGGCGCCAGGAGCGTCAGGACCAACGACTTCTCGGCTGCATCAGTGTTATTGCCTTTGATCAGGAAGTCGTCGCGCCAGGCCATCCAGCTGGGCGCGTCGGCTGCCCCGAAGGTGACGGTCAGGAAGCCCCACCCGAGTTTGCCTGGCTGGGTTGTGGTTTGCCGCACAGTGCCGAGTTGATCCGGCACGTAATTCATCGAAATGCTTAACGGCTCGATCCGGGTGACCCTCTTGGAGTCCAGGCCTGAAACGGTCAGCGAAAAGTTCTTGATGAGCAATTGCTGCTGCTTCGCTCCCATAGTCGTAGTCGTGCCCGCCGGCGCCGAACCGGGCTGCTGGTCCTGGGCAGCTTCGGGACTCAGGTGGATGGTCAAGTAGCCTGTCTCCAGCGATGAGGCGTCCAGGGCAGGAAGATCGACGCCCGTAAGCATCGCGTGACTGAACCCGAGCTGGCTTGCCGGCTTGAGGGTGTAATCGATGCCGACCAGGCGGCCGTCTACTCGCGTGTACTGCTCCTGAAGAAAGTCGCGAATCAGATCGGTGAAATCGTTCGGCCGTACCTCGGCCACGATGTCCGTGCGCTTTACATTCGTCACCTGCCGATAAATAAGTCCTCCCCCATCCGGCTTCTCATTTACGTCCGCGATTGGATCGCCGCCCTCGACCCGGTGGACATATGTCCCCGCAGTGCCGCTGGCCAGGCCAAGCTCGAGATAGAACTTGCTGGCGGCGGTATATGACCTCATGTCCGCCGTTGCGGCCTGCGCAGTGCTCGAGGTTGTCTGGGTCGGGACCGGCACCGTCGTAACCGTTCCGGGTGCGGCGGTCACGGCCGTCACGGTCGTCTCTGCCTGAGCAGCCGCGGGGGCAACGGGCGCCGGGACCACAGTCGGTTGACTGGGCACCGGTGTCGCGGTTGTCGGAACGACCAGCAGAGGCTCGCCGGAACGGGTTGGCACCTGGGCCGAGATGAGTCCGGGAAAGGTGAGCGC
>JAXDMF010000236.1:0-22249 GCA_034666205.1 Gemmatimonadales bacterium | reverse complement strand
GCCTGAACGGCGCGTTGCGCATCGGCGGCGGTGGCCTCGGCCACATCGAGGTCGCCCTCGCGCTGCACGATAGTCAGCTCGCGGTCGAACCCGTTGAACAAGGTCCACCGGAGGGACAGGCTCACCTGACGCTGATTCTGCAGACTGTAGTCGTTGACCCGGCTGCCGTTCCAGCCGGTGTTGGCGGCCAGATTGAGGGTCGGCCAGTAGGCGGAGCGGGAGGCACTCACCGTCGCTCTTGCTTCGGCCGCGCTGGCGGCCGCGCTCCTGACGCGCGGCGACCGGGACTCCGCTTCAACCCGTAAGGCTTGGGTGTCGATCGCGGGCTGGACTCTATAAAAGGCCGAGTCGTCGATGGCGTGCACTCGCCCGTTGGTCCCGATCAGGCGCGCCAGGTTTGCCTCCGCTGCAGCCAGCTGAGCCTGAGTGCTGATCAAGTCGAGCTGCGTCGTGCCCAGCGTTACCAGAGAGCGGAGGGAGTCGGATCGGGTGGCGGAGCCGGCTCTGAGCTTGGCGACCGCCGTCTTGAGCTGTTCTTCAGCCCGGCGCACGCTGGTGTCCCGAACGCGGAGAAGCTGAGCCGCCGCCAGCGCGTCGAGGAACTGGTTGGTGGTGGTCAGCGCCTGCTGAAACCTCGCGTCGATCAGGGACGCATCCGCAGCATTCTCGCCCGCGCGGGCCGCCCGCAGGTCTGCCCGGCGGCGGAACCCGGTGAATAGATCGACGTTGGCAGAGAGGGAGGTGTTAATGCTGCGGTTGCTGGTGTTGCCGCTGGTGAGCTGGCCAGTGATCGGATCGATCCGGCCGGTGCCCTCGGAGAAGAAGTCACTGGCCGACGAGCTCGCCGACAGGGTGGGAAGGAAGGCCCCCCAGGCGCTCCTGCGAGTGGCTCCGGCGGTCCGGACACCGGCGGTGGCTTGGATAACGTCCGGCTGAACCCGCTCTGAGAGCCTGATGGCGTCGGCCAAGGTGACCGACCCGGCCTGGGGCGGACTCTGTGCCACTAGGCTGGAAAGCCCGGCACTGGTCTGGAGCAGCGCAGCAATCAGGAAACGACCATGCACCATGTGCGCAACTCCAATGGGTCCGACCGTGGCGAACAGCTCATCGAACGAATAGCCGTCCCGAAAGTTTCACTCCGAAACGCAGGTCCCTGGAGGGTCTGATTCCCAGGCCCAGAGGCTGGTCGCAGCTCTAGCGGTCAGCCCGTCGGCGAAACGCCTCTCGTGCCGCGCCGAGTGCGAACCAGGCGCAGAGGGCGGCCAGCACGTAGGCGGAGGTCCTGGGGATGGCAACGAGCAGCAGCCCCAGGACGATGAATATGGCGCTGATGGGACCGAAGACCGAGCGCCGCGCATTGCTCGCCACGGCGCGGAACAGCAGAACAGCACGCCGGCGCGTCTCTCGCCTGCTCCTACGATGTACGGTTGGCGCCTCAGCATGTTGGTGAGTCAGTGCCTCCGGCAGAGCCTGGCTGACCCGGCGGGGTCCCCTCACGGGCCGGCTGGCCACCTCCCGGCTGCGCGCCACGTCATGGCGGAACTGGTCTTCCATGGCGTGCGCGAGTCCCGGATCCTCGATCAGAACGTCCAGCTCGTAGTTTCCGATCAGGCTGGAGGGGTTGAGGTTGCTGGAGCCGATACGGACCCAACGATTGTCGCACATTATCGTCTTTGCGTGGAGCATCGGACCGTCCCACTCGTAGATCCGAACTCCACTCCGGAGCAGGTCCCGATAGCCGATCCGGGTGAGATTCCGGACCAGCGGGACGTCACTCGAGCCGGGGACCAGCAGCCGGACATCGACGCCGTCCCGGGCCGAGTCCCGCAGGGCTTGGAACAGGCGTGGCGGGGCAATGAGGTACGCGTCTGTGATCCAGAGCCGCTCCACGCTGCCGCCGGCAAGCAGCTCGATGACCCGGTATGCGCGCTCCCGGCCGGGCTCTCCGCTGATGACCCGCACCTCGGCCTCACCCTCCGGCGCAACCACGCCCGCCACCTGGTCGGGTGGCACCTCGCCGCCGGCCATCTCCCAGAGGTTGACGAAGGTCTGATCCAGCACGGCCGCGGCGGGACCGTGGACGTCCACGGCCGTGTCCCGCCAGGGCTGACCCCCGGCGTCCCTTTCTCCAGTCCACTCACAGCCGATGCACAATCCGCCCAGGATCGCACGAGAGCCATCGGCCACGACGAGCTTGCGGTGATTTCTGGAGATGTTGGTGACCACGTCGACAAACTGGGGCCGGTGAAACGAGCGCACCTCCACGCCGGCGGCGCGCAGGTAGCGCCAGAAGCCCCGGGATGTTCCCAGCGAGCCAAACCAGTCGTAGAGCACCCGGACGTGGATTCCCTCGCGGGCACGCTTGGCCAGCAGCTCGGCAAAGCGCCACCCGGCGGAGTCGCTCCGGATGATGTAGTTCTCAAAATGGACCCAGTGCCGGGCCTGGGCAATCACCTCGAGCATGGCCTGGTAGGTGTCCGGCCCGTCGATCAGCAGGTGAACCTGGTTACCGGGAACCGGCCGGCCGCCGGCAGCACGATTGATCGCACACGCCACCGACTGCTCTGCCGGGATCAGGCGCGGGGCAGTCACGGTGTGCCGAGACCCAGCGTCCTCTCGTGAGGTCTGAGTGCCTCGAGCATGAACCCGATGTGCTCTTCGAGGGGGACTCCCAGCTCCTCGGCCCCGCGGATGACATCCTCCCGGTTCACGCCTCGGGCAAATGCCTTGTCCTTGAGCTTTTTCTTCACACTGGAGACTTCGAGATCCTGAAGGCTGCGAGACGGGCGGACCAGGGCACAGGCCACCAGAAACCCGGCGAGCTCGTCCACCGCGAATAGAGCCTGGGCCATCGCCGTATCCCGGGGGACACCGCTGTAGTTGGCATGGCCGAGGATCGCGCGCTGCATCGGCTCGGGGAAGCCCTGGCCGGCCAGGATGCGAACCCCCTCCGCCGGATGCTCCTCCGTGGGAGAGTGGGCGGCGTTGGGGTAGCGCTCATAGTCGAAATCGTGGAGCAACCCCACCAGTCCCCATATCTCCGGGTCCTCCCCGGCTCGTACCGCCATGGCCCGCATGGCGACCTCAACGGCATACATGTGCTTCCGAAGCCCATCGGAGGCGGTGTACTGGTGCATGAGTTGGAGCGCGCGGTCTCTATTCCAGGTCATTGGGGAAAGGTAAGAGGTGAGAGGTAAGAGGTGAGAGGGCGACGTGTCACTTCTCACCTCTCACGTCTCACCTCTTACTGCGCTTGTTGTTGCGGGTACCCGGCGGAGAGCGCTACTCGGTGGGCCGGCTCACCGTCGAGGCTGATCTCGAACGCGTACTGTCCGGGGCGAGGCAGGGGCACGTCGAAGACGAGCACCGCGCCGGCCTCCACATCGACCACTCCGGCCGGCGGCTCGCCGAACTGCACCGTCCCCTCACCGCCGAGCAGCTCGGTTCCCGACTCGTCGACGAAGCGAATCCGTATGGTGTGACTGCCTATCTCGGTGCGCCGCCCCCGAACCCGGAGCACCAGGTGAGTCCGGGGATATACCGCCGGGAAGTTGGAGAGCCAGACGTGCTGAAACATGCCGAGCACGCTGAGCTTGCCCTGCTGGTCGATCAGGGCGTAGTCCGCGACGACTGCGAAGTCGAGGTACAGGGCTCAGGCGACTCGGATTGAAGTAATGGTGTCGTTTTGTTTGATCTTGTTAACGACATCCATGCCTTCCGTCACCTGGCCGAAGACGGTGTGGACCTTGTCGAGGTGGGGCTGGGGCGCATGGGTGATGAAGAACTGGCTGCCACCAGTGTCCTTGCCGGCATGCGCCATAGAGAGTGTTCCGGTGGAGTGCTTGTGCGTGTTCAGGTGGGTCTCGCACTTGATTTTGTACCCCGGCCCTCCGGTGCCGACCCGCGGGTTTCCGGGCTCCTTGGAAAGCGGATCGCCACCCTGAATCATGAAGTTCGGGATGACCCGGTGGAACCGGGTTCCGTCATAGAATTCGCTGTTCGCCAGCTTCTCGAAATTGCTCACCGTGCCTGGCACTTCGGAGTCGAACAGCTCGGCTTTGATGGTGCCCTTGCTCGTTTCGATCGTTGCGTTCTTGGCCACGTATGTTGCCCTCTGAAGGTGTCTGCCCAAATGTAACTGCTGTGGCTCGCGAGGTTCTCCTCACGCCGGCACCATCGGGTGCAGCGACTCCAGCGTGGCTGTCCAGGAGGCGGCGTCTTCGGCCGGCCGACTGCAGCTGGTGCCTGCGCAGGCGTACCCGCGCGGGCTCGATCCGTTCGATGCCACGCTTCGAAGCGCCGCCGGCAGCGGCCTGCTCTGCACGTCAGTCGGGGAGAGGAGCTGGACCACGCTGCGGGGAAGGAAAGCGGCTGACGCGGTTCGGTGCATCGTGGTGCTGGTCGGGTTGTCGGGATCGCCTACGATCACGAGATGAGTTGCCGGATTCACCTGCCAGTCCACCGCAAGCAGGTAGGCGGCGGCATGCAGCCCCAATTCCTGGGCCCGTCCGGCGAACGCCGATACCAGAGCCGCTCCGCGTTCTTTCCACCGGGGCTCTTCGGTGAGCTGGTGCAGGCGGGCGACAACGATTCCAGCGACACCGTTGGGCGAGGGCGTCGGGGTGTCCTGAACCGGCTTGGCCCGGGCAGGCAGCAGGCCTTCGTCACCGGCGCGGCCACTGGCGGTGTCGAACAGGCCACCGCCGTTGCTGTCCCAGTACTCGACCCAAACCCGATCCATCACTCTCTCGCTCCAGTCGAGCCACGCGCGCTGGCCTGTGAGCTCGTAGGCGTCGAGCGCGGCGGCGGCGACCTGGACCTGGTCGTCGAGGAGACCGGTCATGCCGCCGGGTGTGTGGGCGACGGCATCCGGCTCAGGGCTTTCCGTGCGAATGCGCGCCAGTGAGCGGAGGGCGTGGTCCCGGGCCCACTCGTCGTCCAGTACCGCGGCCGCCCGAAGCAGCCCGGAGGCCATCATGGCGTTCCAGTTGGTGTAGCGGGTCCGGTCCACAAATGGGGCCGGCCGCCGCGCCCGCGCGGCCCGCAACTTTTCCTGGGCCGACTCGAGCAGACGTTCCGTGGCCTGTACCGTCCGGCCCGTGCGCGGTGCAATGTTGGCGGTGGATGCGTAGACGAAGAGCACGTTCTTGCCCGGGTCGTGCTCCATCTCTCCGGCGGTACCGATGTCGTAATAGGCCGCGGCGACCTCCAGCTCGTCCGGGTCGAGTACCGCTGCGGCTTCATCGCGGGTCCAGGTGAAGTAATCGCCGTCGTCGTCCAGCCCCACGTCGGCATCCTGACTCGCAGCGTACCCGCCCGCGGGATCCGATGCGACCTCGCGTACCCAGCGCACAATGCCCCGGGCCACGCCGGCGTACTCCTCGGTGCCGAACAGGGCATAGGCATCGAGGTACGCCTTCAGCAGCTCGGAGTTATCGTACGACATCTTCTCGAAGTGCGGCACGATCCACCTGGCGTCCACGCTGTAGCGGTGGAATCCGCCGGCGAGCTGATCGTGAATGCCGCCGCGCGCCATCCCCTGGAGAGTCCGGTCCACCATGTTCCGGATCTGATCCGACGGTTGATCGTGCCAGCGGTGCAGCAGCAGCGTGATGGCGCCCGGATTGGGGAACTTGGGCTGGGCCCCAAATCCACCGTTCACCGGATCGAACACCCGGGCCATCTGGGACACTGCCTCGTCCAGGATGGCCGGTGAGACTTGCCCCGGGGCGGCTTCGTCGAGATGCTCGTCGAGAACGCGACGGATCGCCCCTGCCTGCGCCAGTACCTCATCTCGCCTGCCGCGGTATGCGTCCAGCACGGTGGCGAGAACGCTGCGAAAGCCCGGCCGGCCGTACTTATCATCCGGCGGGAAGTAGGTCCCCCCGAAAAAGACTTCGCCTTTGGGGGTCAGGAAGGCAGTGAGAGGCCAGCCACCCTGCTGGGTGATCGTCTGGACCGCACGCTGATAGCGGGCGTCCACGTCGGGGCGCTCGTCCCGATCCACCTTGATGCACACGAAGTGCTGGTTGAGGAAGTCGGCGATGGCAGGATCTTCGTACGACTCACCGTCCATGACATGACACCAATGGCACCAGACGGCGCCGACGTCGAGCAGCACCGGCTTGTCTCCCGTCTCGGCAGCGGCGAATGCCTCGCGTCCCCAGGGGTACCAGTGGATCGGTTGATGGGCCGCCGACTGGAGGTATGCCGACGGCGAGGTGGACAGACGGTTGGCGTTCATTGGGGAGGAAGTTAGCGTGGTTTCGGGAGCGGCGTCGGTGATTTGCGACCGGGCGCCGGTCCTCGCCTACGTAGCGCACCGCGTCAACCCAGGCTATCTCTCAACGCGCCCGAAACCGGTATTAAACCGCGCTACATGGAGCCGCATGTTCGGTTTGGATGAGTGGATCGTGAAGCTTGGCAGCGGTGGCGCGCTGGCCCTGGTTGTGGCCATTCTGCTCGGCCTGCGTCATGCGACTGATCCGGATCACCTCACTGCTGTCTCCACCCTGTTTCTGGCCGATCATCGCCATGGTCCCCGCCGCGCGACGCTGCTTGGGCTTGCCTGGGGGATGGGGCACGCAGTCACCCTGTTCGGGTTCGGGCTGCCAGTGGTGCTCTTTCGCCGCTATCTGCCGGATCCGGTTCAGCGGGGCGCCGAGGTCGTCATCGGCCTCCTGATCGCACTTCTTGCTGTGAGGCTCCTGGTGCGCTGGCGCCGGGGGTACTTCCACCTGCATGCGCACAACCACGCCGGGGTTCGCCACGCCCATCCCCACGCGCACGAGCATTCTGGAGGCAGCGAGGGACACCCGGTCAAGCATGTCCACTCCCATGCCGAGGCGCTCGGCCGCACACCACTAGCCGCCTTCGGCGTTGGGTTGGTTCACGGGGTGGGAGGCTCGGCTGGGGTGGGAGTGCTTCTGGTCAGCGGGGCAACTGGGCGGGTCAATGGCGTGGCGGCCCTACTGGCGTTCGCCGCGGCAACCGCAGGGTCGATGGCGCTTGCGTCCACTGCGTTTGGATACGCCTTGGCCCGCGGGGCTGTCAGGCGCCGGCTGGCCGACCTCGTACCGGTCCGTGGTGCGGCCAGCCTGATCTTCGGTATCTGGTATTCTCTCGGGGCGCTTCAGCGGCCTGGCTGAGCCATAGGGCCCGGGAGGGTGGGCAACCCTTACTTGTGGCTCAGCGAGTAGACGTACGCCGCGATGGCTTTGACGTCATCATCGCTCAGCGTCGCGCCGCCCTTGGGCGGCATAACTATCCCACTCTTGGACTCTTCCTTAGGAACCCCGTGGTTGATCTGGGCCACGATCTCATCGTAGCTCCCCTTGCTGTGAATCCACTCCGCATCTGTCAGGTTGGGACCGACTAGCCCCTCGGCGTTGCTCCCATGGCAGGCATAGCAATTACCTGATGCGTGGAACAACGCGTCGCCCTTCGCGACGAGCTCCGGACTGTAGCTCGCTGCCGCCCCGGATGTAGGGGCGTCGGGCTTGGCCGGAGTGGCAGCGGCATCGGATGTCTGGGCGAGCGCGGGTGAGGCCCCGGCCATTGCGAGCGACGCAAGAAGGCCGATATGGGTCCGGGCATTCATCAGGAAGCTCCTGGGGGTAGAGAGGCCTTCCATTAGCATATCCGGGGCTCGGAGTTGGTCAAGTCGTCAGGGACGGCTTATCGGGCTGATCACGGCCCCGGCGCCAGCGGCCGGATCTCGACTCTCCGGTTGGCTGCCCGACCCCGCGGCGTGGTGTCGGGCGTGCGCGGCATGGTGGCACCGTATCCGCGGGCGACGATCTGCTGGAAAGGCACACCCTTGGCGACCAGGTAATTGCGGACCGCCTCCGCCCGAAGGGTAGAGATGCGCATGTTGTCGGCGGGGGTTCCGGAATCATCCGTGTGCCCGCTGATCTCCACCTTCATGCTCGGACTCGCCAGCAGCACTTTGGCAATTGAGTCGAGCTCCACGTAGGACCCGGACTGCAAACGGGCGCTTCCCGACTCGAACGTCACTCCCTCGAGCACTACCCTCGCGCCCCCGCTGATTGGTGAAAGATCGAGGGTACGAGGTGGAGACGGGCGTGGCGGTGCGGGGCTGGCCTCGGAGGGCGCGGCCGGGGCCGGCGCTCGTCCCTGGGGTTGACCAGCCATGCATCCGTTGGCGTTCACCGTCGCGCCGATTGGCGTACGGGGGCAGCGATCCAGACCGTCGAGCACGCCGTCGCTATCCTCGTCCCCGGGGCAACCGAGGGCATCCACCGTGGCGCCCTTCGGCGTATCGGAGCAGCGATCGAGCCCGTCGGCGATCCCGTCCCCATCACTGTCCTTGGGACAGCCTTTCGCATCGACCAGCACGCCTTCGGCAGTATCGGGGCACTTGTCGATGCCGTCCGGGATGTTGTCGCTATCGGTGTCCCTGGGACACCCACTCGCGTCGACCGTGGCGCCGACGGCTGTATTGGGGCATCGGTCTACCCCGTTGGCCACACCGTCGTTGTCGTTATCCGCCGGGCAGCCGGAGGCGTCTACCTGCGCACCGTCCGGGGTGTCGGGACAGCGGTCACGGTTATTGAGGACCCCATCATGATCGCTGTCGGGAATCGGCTTGCTGCCGAGCATGAGACTCACGCCGACGTTCAGCCCGAAGTTGGAAAATTTGACTTTCCGGGTCCCCACGGCGGGCGCGGTGCCGGTGTCACTCGTTGCTCGATTGAAGTTGACGAGCCCTTCGCCCCGCAACATCACCAGAGGCGTCAGCCCGACCCGAAAACCGAGGCCGACAATCAGAGGATTGACCGTGCCGCAGATGGTAGGTCCGACGCAGGGATCCTTGCCGTATCGAGTCGTACCCACGCCCAGTTTGCCGTAGGCCCAGCTGTCCGAGCCCAGGAGCACATTGTAGAGGGCGGATGCCGAAAACGTCTTGACCTTGACTCCCTGGTCGAGCGTTCGGGACTTGGGATTGGCAATGTCGGCCTCGGCCTCGAGCGAGATATTGAGTGGCAGCCAGACGCCGACCCGGGCAAGGCCTCCGAGTTTCCCGCCGAGATCGGTGGAGTCGCCGAAGGAGTTATAGGCTCCTGCGGCCCCTACCTCGAAGAGGTACCGACGTTCCTGGGCCTGGGCGGCTGGGAGATAGGACACGCTCAACACAAGAGCGCCCAGGAGCGGCAGCCCCCGGGCCAGTCCCCTGGCGGGGAATCGGTAGGTCAGCATGGCTCAAATAGATACGGTGTCGGGGAAAGACTGACAAGGATCACCGTCACATCCACCTCTCCCCTTGGCATCCTCTTCCGCCGCCACTACGATTCGCGGCGGTTGTGCTCCCCATACGCAAGCCTTGGTGGCGATCATGCATGTGACGATCCTGTACTGCGTTGTCTGAAACTACAAGCCCCGAGCCGCCGGTCTGGCAGCTGAGCTCAAGCAAGCCTTTCCGGATGCCGAGATCCGGCTGCTCGAGTCGTCGGGCGGGCTCTTCGAGGTGACCGTCGACGGCACACTCGTGTACTCCAAGAAAGCGACAAGACGCCACGCCGAGCCCGGCGAAGTCCTCAAGGCCATCCAGCAGGTGAGAGGTAAAAAGTGACCCATGCGCATCGCCATCTCCACCGGCGGCGGTGACGCCCCTGGACTGAACGCCGTCATCCGCGCGGTGGTGCTCTCCGCGCACCACCGCGGATGGCAGTGCTACGGGATTCAGCGCGGCTACGAAGGCTTGCTCACCTTCAATGGTGTCGTGCCGCTGGGCCCGGCGCAGGTGCGGGGCATTACCCACCTGGGCGGGACCATTCTGGGCACGACCAACCGCGGCAATCCCTTTCACTATTCCATGCGCGACGCCGAGGGGAATACCCGCGAGGTAGACCGTTCGGAAGACCTGGTGGCGGCATTCCAGGCCAGCGGCTTCGACGCGCTGGTGTCGATCGGTGGCGACGGGAGTCTGCAGATCTCCTACGAGTTGTGGAAGAAGGGTCTGCCGGTCGTGTGTGTCCCCAAGACGATCGATAATGATGTGAGCGGGACCCAACGCTCCTTCGGCTTCGATACCGCCGTCAGCACCGCCACCGAGGCGATCGACCGGCTGCATTCGACCGCTGAGAGTCACGATCGCGTCATGGTGGTCGAGCTGATGGGCCGCTACGCGGGATGGATCGCGCTTTACAGCGGACTATCCGGCAGCGCCGATGTCATCCTCTTGCCCGAAATTCCCTTCGATATGGAAAAGATCTGCGCCAAGATCCGGAGCCGCGAAGCAGCGGGCCGGCACTTCAGCATCGTGGTGGTGGCGGAAGGAGCTCGGTCCAAGGACGGCACGGTCGAGATGGTCGAGCGCCGTGGCGTCGGCACGGCGGATCGATTGGGGGGAATCGGCAGCAAGGTGGCCCGCGCCATCGAGCACTACACCGGGAAAGAGACGCGCACGCTCGTCCTGGGCCATCTCCAACGGGGCGGCTCGCCCACGACATACGATCGGCTGCTCGCGCTCCGCTTCGGCGCCGCCGCGGTACGAGCGATCGCCGATGGTGCCTTCGGGGTGATGGTCGGGCTCAAGGGACCGGGAATCGAACAAGTGCCATTGGAAGAGATCGTCGGCCGCCCCAAGAACGTCCCGCTGGACTCTGACACGATCGCAACTGCCCGCGAGCTGGGCATTAGTCTGGGGGACTAGTAGGACTAATTTTTTCACCACAGAGGCACAGAGGACACGGAGGTTGCGTAAACACCTTTAATTCCTATGCTCGCTTGGTGAGTACGAGAACTTTATTTGTTGTCGGTCCCTCTGTGTTCTCCCTCCCTCTGTGGTGAAAATGTTGCCGAAGTATCCGGAGACTCGTTTAACTGACCTCACCGAGGTCATGCACGGGGAAGAGATCGCTGACCCTTATCGCTGGCTGGAGGACGGGGAAGCCCCTGAGACCAGGCTGTGGACCGATCGCCAGAACCAACTCACCGAGTCCTACCTGGCTGCCGTGCCTGCCCGGGAGCAGATCCGCCGCCGGCTGGGCGAGCTGCTGTCGATCGGGGTCCTCGGCACCCCGACTCCGGTACGGGGCCGCTACTTCTATCTTCGTCGTGACGGGCGGCAGAACCAGCCGGTGCTCTACTGGCGGCATGGGCTCGACGGTGCCGATCGCATTGCGGTGGACCCGAATGCTTTGAACGCAGCGGGCACGACCGCTCTCGACTGGTACTACCCGAGTGAAGACGGCCTGCTGCTGGCTTATGGCCTGTCGGAGAACGGCAGCGAGGAGAGTGTGCTCCATCTTCTCGACCTGGAAACCGGCCAGCACCTCCCCGACCGAATCCCCCACATGCGCTCCGCGGCGCTGGCCTGGCTGCCGGATGCAAGTGCCTTCTATTACACCCGCTATCCCGGGCAGGACGAGGTGCCCGCCGGCGAGGAGCACTACCACCGCGCGATCTACTTGCACCGGCTGGGAACCGATCCCGCCGATGACCCGCTGGTGTATCGGCCGGCACAAAAGGAATACTGGCCTGGGGTGAGCCTCTCCCCCGACGGGCGCTGGCTGCTCATCGAGGTGGCCCGGACCTTCGATCATACCGATCTGTACCTTCGCGATCTCGCCTCCGGTGGCCCCCTGGTGCCAGTCGCGGAAAACCTGCCCGCCACATTCGAGGGGGAAATTGCCCACGGACGGCTCTTCATCCGCACCAACCTGGACGCGTCGACCTACCGCTTGTACCTGGTGGACCCTGAACACCCTGCACGTGAGGGGTGGCGTGAGATTGTGAAGCCCCGAGCCGACGCGGTACTCGACAGCGTTACCGTGGCCGGACATCGGCTCGCGTTGGCCTACCTGGAGCGAGCGTCGTCGCGGCTGCGGATTACCGATCTCGAGGGCCGGATGGTGCAGGAAGTCCCGCTGCCTGCTTTGGGAAGTCTCTTCGGGGTGGGCGCGGAGTGGGATGGCGAGGAGCTGTTCTATGGGTTTTCGTCGTACACTGTCCCACCCAGTGTCTACCGGATCGATCTCTCCACCGGAAGCTCCGCGCTCTGGAGGCGGGTGGAGGCCGACATCGATCCTGACCAGTTCGAAGTCCGGCAAGTGAGCTACGTCTCGAAAGACGGGACCGCGGTCTCGATGTTCCTGGTGCATCGCGCGGGATTGCCGCTGAATGGCGACAACCCGACCTATCTCACCGGTTATGGCGGCTTCAACATCAGCATGACGCCGTCCTTCTCCCGTTCGCTTCTCCTCTGGCTGGAACACGGTGGCGTTGTCGCGATTCCCAACATCCGGGGCGGGGGCGAGTACGGCGAAGGCTGGCACCAGGCTGGGATTCTCGCGAGCAAACAGAACAGCTTCGATGACTTCATCGGAGCGGCCGAGTGGCTGATCACCCAGGGTTACACCAGACCCGGGCGGCTGGCCGCCGCGGGAGGCTCGAACGGGGGCCTTCTGGTGGGAGCCGTCCTCACCCAGCGGCCCGACCTCTTCCGCGCCGTACTGGTGCAGGTCCCCCTGCTCGACATGCTGCGCTATCATCGATTCCTGATCGCGCGCTTATGGATTCCGGAGTACGGATCGGCTGACGATCCGGTGCAGTTCCGCTGGCTGCGGGACTACTCGCCCTATCATCACGTGCGGGACGGCGTCGCCTATCCGGCGGTCCTGCTCGCCACGGCGGAGAGCGATACCCGGGTGGATCCGATGCACGCCCGGAAGATGGCGGCTAGACTACAGGCGGCCACCTCGACCGACCGGCCGATCCTGCTGCGGCTGGAGTCGCGGGCGGGACATGGCGCCGGGAAGCCTCTTTCAAAGGTGATGGACGAGCTGAGCGACAGCTGGACCTTTGTGTTTTCGGAGCTTGGTGTCCACGTTTGAGCGGGAGTGCTGGCAACCTAAACAGGGGTCTCCGATCCATGGCTCAGCATGTCAAAGCTCCCAGTGCAACGATGAGTCACCCGGCGGAATGGCTGGCCCTTCTTCGCATCGTCGTCGGGCTGTATTTCGTCAAGTCGCTGGTGACCAAGATGAGCGTGGTGATGCTCGGCGGACTCCTCCCGATTCCGGCTGTATCGGAGCGCTGGCTCAGCGTCATGCCGAAGATCGTGGCCAAGCAGGCCTCAGAAAACCCGCTTTCCTTCTACAAGCATTTCCTCGAGGGAGTCGTTCTCCCGAACAGCAACCAGTTTGCCCAGCTGACGGCTTGGGGTGAGACGGTCGTCGGCATCGGCCTGACATTGGGATTGGTGACCGGGGTCGCTTCTCTGGTGGGACTGGTGCTGGTGATCAACTACGGGCTCGCAACCCAATGGATGTCCCCGGGCCAGCAAGGATTCCATCTGGTGCTCTTCTTCCTGATGCTGGCATTCGTCTTTGCCCGCGCGGGACGAACCTGGGGCATTGACGGCTGGCTGGTGCGGCGGTGGCCTCGGTCGCTCCTGGCGAGGCGGCCGTTCTCCTAACGAACCAGGCGCGGTTTCGTGTGCATGCCTCCCGCTACACCATCCGCCTCACAGTGGGCATCGTGCGCGCTGTAGATCAGACAGAACACGCCGTCGGCGTGCCAACGATCGTACCAGAGCCGCATGGCGGTGCGGTCCTGGGCCGAGAATCGGGTAGAAGGGCTCTCATCGGTGTAAAGAGCGATGTGGCTGTGGACGGTTCCTGACCACTCGGGTGGGCCGCACCGCTCGATGGACGCGGTGGCCGAGATGCCCATCGAGTCGGCTCCTTCGGGCTCGAGCGGATCGATGCGCGACACGAACACGGTGTCGTTCCGGATGGTGCTGGCCAGGCAGGCGACGCGCTCCTCTCGCGCGGCAAGGCTCGCCTTCCAGAGGGCGCCCAGCGCCGCTCCGGCTTCGCGGCTGAAGCGAAAGGCCGCCCGGGGGTGAGTCGTTCCGCTGTCGCGCTGGGCGGCGAGCGGAATTGGGGCTGCTGCCAAGAGAAGAAGCGCCACCGAGCCGAGCAGCCGTGTCACCTCAGTAGTGCGAGCGGGGGAAGAGCACCGCCCCCTCAGGGCCTTCGATCTCGCAGATGACGTCGTTCTCGCTGTATAGCAGGCAGAATATCCCTGCCACCTGCCAACGTTGCCACCACAACATCATGACTCCGCGGTCGGCTCCAGAGAAGAGCGAGTAGGGCCGCAGCCCGTCCCTCAGTGCCACGTGGGTATGCACGGTTCCCCGCCACCGGGAAGGGCCGCAGGTCTCGAGCGAAGCGCTGGCGGCGATTCCGAGTGAATCGGATCGAGCAGCCTCGAGCGGGAGCACGTCAGAGATCCGAACCGTGTCGCCCTCGATGGTTGCAGCCAGGCAGGCCACCCTCTCGGCCTTGGCGGCCAGACTGGACTGCCAGAGCTGATGCAGCAGCGGGCGAGCATCCGGATCGAACCGGAACGCCGTTGGGACGGGGCCCGGCGAACGAGCAGCGAGGAGGAGAACGGCCAGAGCGCCGAAGGCGATACCCCGTCGAGCCGGCATGCCGATCGGCCTACTTGCCCGATCCCGGTGCGCTTCCGATAGCCACTCCCCAGGGAATCTTCCCTACAGGAATGGTCTTGATCACCTGCAGCTTCTTGGTGTCCACAACACTCACGTCGTTGGACGGCCCATTCGCGGTATACAGCTTACTGCCATCCGGAGTAAGTGCTATGCCCCAGGGGCGCTGCCCCACCTTGACCGATCCGATGATCTTGTTGGTGGCGGGGTCGATCACTACGACGGTTCCTCCCCGTCCGGTGGCCACGTACACCCGGTCTCCAGCAGGAGAGACGCGAACGCCCATCGGCTTCGCATCCTTGGGCAACGTTATCGTCGCGACCACCTGGTTATTGGCCACATCGATGACGGAGACAGTGCCCCCCACCTCGGCGGTCGCGTAGGCCCGCTTTCCGTCCGGGGTAAAAGCTACGTCGCGAGGCCGGCGACCAACCTTGATCCGGGCCTTCACGGCACCAGTTGCAGCATCGAGGACTCTGATCGAGGTGTCGCTCTCGGCAGTGACGTAGACGAGCTTGCCATCCGGGCTGATGCGCACCCCTTCGGGCTCGGCCCCAACCTTCACCGTTGTATCAATGGTGCCCTTCTCGACATCGACCACAGAGGCTGTGCCGGCATCCTCGTTTGAGATGTACAGCCGCTTGCCGTCGCTGGTGATGTCGAACTGCTCCGGATCGGAACCGCCCGGCAACACCCGGCGAACCCGGCGCGCGATCACGTCCACCTCCGCGATGCCGTCCTTGGTTTTGTCTGCTTTCAGTTTCTCGCACTCTGCATCAGGCATGCTCGGCGGGCATTTCGGCGATCCGCTGAGCGCGACATATACCGTGCGACCATCCGGGCTCACCTTGACGCCGCGCGGGCGGGTACCGACCGCAATGGTTGCGACGACGCTGTCGGTCCGGGTGTCGATGACGCTCAAGTTCTGGGAGTCTTCGTTGGTGACGTACGCCAGCTCTCCGACGGAGCCCGTGCTGGCAGGGGGGGCGGCCGTCGTGTCCGCCCGCCCGCCCAGGGCGGGCTGCTCCTTGCCGCAGGCGGCGGCGAGAAGGACGGTTGCTGCCAATATTGTCATCCTGAGGGAGCGTGGCGACCGAAGGATCTCTCCGTCACCATTCGAGAGATCCCTCGCTTCGCTCAGGATGACATTCACTTCGTGAGTGTCACTTCGCATCGAAAACCGCCTTGTCCCGGTTACGCGTCTGATCGAGTCCCTGGATGCGGTCCACCCCGACGGCCTGGGTGAAGATCGCCCCGTCGATGTTGGCTTTCGCCAGCTTGGCCCCGGTGAGGTCCGCCCGGGTCAGATCGGTCTGAATCAGGTCGGCGTTCATCAAATTGGTGCGGGCCAGCTGGGCGTTGGTCAGGTTCGCGTGGGACAAGTCTGCCTTGAACAGATTGGCATCAGACAGGTCGGCTCCGCTCAGATCGGCTCCGACGAACGTGGCCCGCATGACGCCCATCGATTGGTTCCCCGGGTCGGCGCCGGCATTCGCCCGCCGAAGATTGGCTCCGCTCAAGTTGGCGCCTCGCAGGTAGCCGATGATGCGGGTGCCCGCCAGGTTGGCGTTGCTCAGGTCGGCCGATTCGATGATGGTTGCAAAGAGGCTGGCGCCCTCGAGGTTAGCGCGCTGAAGCTTGGCCCGCCGGAGCACGCTTCCGTCCAGGTTGGCCTTGGACAGGTCGGCGTCGTTCAGCACCGCATCGGTCAGATCGGCGGTAAAAAGGTTGGCTCCGATCAGCTTGGTTCCGGCCAGTCGGGCACCGGCAAGATTGGCGCGCTTGAAGTCCACCCCACTCAGGTCCAGGCCACTCAGGTTGGCCTTTCGCAGGTCGGGAGCGGTGTCCTCCGTCGCCGCCGCCAGCTTCGCCTTGAGCTCAGCGGGGCTCATGCGGGTCGTCGGTGTATCGACCTCACTCGCAGCGTTGGCAGCCTTGACGATCCGCCGCGCGAGCGAGTGCGCGCCGCCTTTGGCAATATCCTCGGCGATTCCCTTCAGCTCGAACTCATCGTCGAGAAGACGCCGCCCGCTCGCGACATCCGTCAACTGACCCGACAGGAACCAGATGAGGTTGCTGGTCTTGCTCAGCATCGAGGTCACCATCCAGTCCGCCCCAGCTTTCTTGCTCACCTTGCGCCGGCACTCCAGAGTGACGCAGTCGACACCACCCAGTTCTGCTCGCGCGGTAGCCTGGGCAAGGCCGGCGGAATCGAGGAGCTGGAAGTCTCCGGAGCGCTCGAGGTCTGCCCGTAGAATACTGTCGGTCATCACGGCGACCAACGGATCGTGTTGGTCCAGCGAATTGGCCCCCTTCCCGTAGAACGCGACGTCAAAGAGGGCCAGCCGCGCTTTGGGTCGGACTGTCTGGGCGGAAGCGGTCGAGGCAAACGCAACCAATCCGAGCAGGCTGATCAGGTATGACCGCATCGCTTCTAGGCTCCTGGCTTCACGGCGGGCCGCCCGGGCGCAATCTTGGCATCGCTCCGGCCCTTCACGTACAGGTAGATCTTCTGGATCGTCGGGAGCTCCATCCCAAGTGCGCACCAGGACGGCATCCCTTTCGGGGGCCGGCCGGCACAAACGGTCTGGATGAAGAGCTCCTTGGTATTGATGGGCCCGGTCGGCTTGAGGGACAGGATGAGGTGCGGCGCAATCGTGGTTCCCTGAACGTCCTCTCCGTGGCAACGGGCGCAGTTCAGGTTGAACTGCTTCCAGCCGTCATAGACGTCCTGAGGGACCGTATCCCGCGGGGCTTGGTGATACGCGTCCCGGAGTTCCTGGGCACGGGCCACCGTTGTCACTGCACCGAGGGCCAGGAAGAGGCCGACCAGACTCCTGCAACGCAGAACGATCGAGATGGGCGTGCGCATGCTGGCGGTGCGATCCTTTCGTACGGAGCGGGTTGGGAACGTGTTGCTCGGGTGAAGGGAGTGCTATCGGCTCCTGGCTCGCCCCGAATCGGCCGGGACCCCGCTATCGGCCTTGATCGGGAAAACCGGCACGCCGTACTCCTTCAGTATGGCTTGGATCTCGGGCCCCTTGCGGTCGAGCACTTTCTGGAGGCTGTCGCGCAACGCCCCGTCCTTGCGCCGGACGGCCATGCCGATGTCGAACCGGAATGGGAGGTCGCTCAGTGAATCGCGCTCCGCCAACGGCTGCAAGGAGAGAGGTATGGGGGACTGCTTGGCGAAGTAGCCGGCCAAGGGGCCCCACACGATTGCGACGTCGATGGCCTTCTTGGCGACGTCGTTCACGATGTCCTCGGGCCGCTCCGTCGTAGTGTAGAAAGTGCTGTAGCCTTTGAGATTGCCCACGACGCCGTACTTGCTCAACGCCATGGCCGGCGGGGTGTTCTCGGCGTCGGAATTGAGCAGGTTGACTCCGATCCGAAGCTTCTTGAGTCTGGGGTCGGCCAGGGACTTGATGTCCAGACCGCTGTCCTTGCGGGTCACGAAGACGTAGCCGGAGCGGAAGTACGGCTTGGTTACGCTGGCAATGTCGAGCGCTGGTGGTGCCTCGACAGCCAAATCACAGTACCGGCCATTCAGCGCCCGGGCAAAGAAACCTCGCCGCACAGGCCACCAGGCATACTCCACCTTGGCGTTCCACTCCTTCGCAATCAACTCGGCGAGCTTCTGCTCGAATCCTTCACCCTTCTGATTGGACAGCGGCATGTTGTCCGGATCGGCGCAGACCCGGATGATGCCGGGCTTCTCGACGTTGGGACGCAGCGTTTGGGCGGTGAGGCTAAGGGGGAAGGCGGTAGTGCCGGCCAGCAGAGCCAGCACGCCGGCGATTCGAACTGAGGGGGAGCAGGGCATAGCCATCGTTCCGGGTAGAAGGACGAAACGGCGCCGGAGCGAACAGCACTCCGGCGCCGTCTCTCACTTCTGTAATCTACCCCCGGGAAAGGCTGGAGGCGAAACCCCCAGCCCTCCTGGAACCAGCTTACTTCACCGCTGAGTTCTTGAGCGCAAAGACCGTCAGCACGCCACCTTGGTTGCTGAAGTTGCCCGCGTCGCCGAACGCGCCGAGCGCGCCCAGACCAGCGGTCGGGTCTTCGGCGCCGATGCCGGCTGCTACGCCGATACCGGCCCAGCCACCGATGCCGGAAAGCACGGCCACATACTGCTGGCCATCCGGACCGTTGTAGGTCATCGGGTTACCGATGATGCCCGACGGGGTCTTGTACTGCCACAGGCTCTTGCCCGTCTTCGCATCGAGTGCCTTGAGCCAGCCTTCCATGGTGCCGTAGAAGACCAGGCCACTGGCCGTGGTGAGCGCCCCGCCGTACGCCGCGAGGTTCTCCTTGTTCGACCACACCGCCTTGCCCTTCATGGGATCCCAGGCGATGAAGTTGCCACGGTGACCACCCGGGCCGGGGAACATCCGCACGATCGCGCCGACGTACGGCTGACCGGCAGTGTACTTCACCTCGACGCCTTCATAGTCCATGCAGATATGGTTTGCCGGGACGTAGAAGAGGCCGGTGACCGGTGAATAGGCCGCGGGCTGCTGATCCTTGAAGCCGATCGCCGCGGGGCAAATGCCCTCGGTGTTCTTCTTGGCGGTGGTGCCGTACTTCGGATCCTTCTCCGGCACGCCGGTGGTCAGATCGACCCGCTTGGCCCAATTGACCGGGCCGTAGGGCTGGGCCACGAGCACTTTGCCGTTGGTGCGGTCGACCGTGTAGCCGAAGCCGTTACGATCGAAATGCGCCAGCAGCTTCTTGCCGCCGCTCTCGAAGAGGATGTTCTCGTTGACGCCATCGTAGTCCCACTCATCGTGCGGCGTCATCTGGTAGGCCCACTTCACTTCCCCGTTGTCCGGGTTGCGGGCGAAGATGGTCATGGACCACTTGTTGTCGCCCGGACGCTGGTCGGGGTTCCACGTGCCGGGGTTTCCCGTGCTGTAGTAGAACAGGTTCAGCTCGGGATCGTAGGAATACCAGCCCCAGGTGGTGCCGCCGCCCCGCTTCCACTCGTCGCCCTGCCAAGTCGAGACGCCGAGGTCCTTGCCCTTGTGCGACGGATAGTTGGCGTTGGCGTCGCCCTTGAGCAGGACTTCGCTGTCCGGACCGGTGCTGTACCCGCGCCAGACTTCTTTGCCGTCGTTGACATTGTACGCCGTGACGCGGCCACGGACGCCGAACTCACCGCCCGAGATACCGGCGATGACGATGTCCTTGATCACGATCGGGGCGTTGGTCATCGTGGAGCCCTGCTTGTAATCCGCGTTCTTGACCTTCCAGAGCTCTTTGCCGGTCTTGGCATCGAGCGCGAGGAGCTCACCCTGGAGCAGCTGGATGAAGATCTTGCCGCTCGGGTGGTACGCGGTGCCCCGGTTTACCAGGTCGCAGCAGGCGATTGGAATCGCATCGGGCGACTGGTTGGGCACGTACTTCCAGATCAACGGCGCGCCGGCCTTGGACAGATCGAGCGCGTACACGATGTTCGGGAAGGACGTATGGACGTACATCACGTTGCCGATGACGAGCGGGTTACCCTCATGCCCCCGAAGCGTCCCGGTCGAGAACGACCAGACGGGCCGGAGCTCGGCCACGTTCGCCGTCGTGATCTGCTTGAGCGGGCTGAACCGCTGCAGGCTGTAATCACGACCGGTCATGTGCCATTCGCCTTCGGGCGCATTCAGGGTCCAAGCCCCTGACCGCGCCGCTTGGGCGCTGGCTGACATCGCCACGGCTACTGAAAGACCCGCGGTGAGCCCGCCAGACACTACCTTCTGTGCAAAACGGTTCATAACTGACCTCAGGGAAAAAGGGTGGTTCAACTGCTCTACTGCATTCGCGAAAGTTGGCAAAAGCCTTTGAAAACGTCTATTGGAATCACTCGAGTGGCCGGAGGCCCACGCTCGACTGTTGGCGGCATCCACCGGCGGAGCGTGCTCACAGTGCTGGAACGTCTACCCGAGAGCGGAGCCCGCTGGATGCGTTGGGATGCGCGATGATCTGATTGCCGGGGATTCGCGCGGGACTGAGACTGAGGCCTGGAGAAGGTTGGCCGGGAGGGGGCCGACTGAAGTGGTGCGTCGCTGATCATGCACTGCGGCATATTCGCCGCGCAGTACCGCCAGAGCAGGTTTGGCCACCAGTGCCGCGCCGTACGGGGGTGCGGCGAGCGACGAATTGGTGAACGAGCAGCAACTAACGGAAACAAACCCATCTCATCTCTCAGCAACGCTGGTGAGCCATTGGGCGCCTGTATGGAAATGCAGTCGGGGAAACGGCATACAGCTCGCAGTCATGCCGCCGCAGAATTCTCCGTTCGTCCCCCCGGGGTGGGCAGGTCAGCGCGACAGTAAACAGGCTGGCGCCCTGAGGGTAACCTGCCGATTCGCCGACGACGGGAGCTGAGAGGGGTCAGTATACACCCCGAAAAATGAACTGTCAATCAGGCTCGGGGGGCCTGGAGGCCCTCCAGACCAGGGCGCCGCGGGCCGCAAATCCTCCCTGGAAAACCGACCCTCTTTCACCCATGGCACCGCGCACCCGCCGGGCCAGCTCGACAGCCGCATCCGCGCTGTCCACCAGCCCATAGGCCGCTGGACCCCAAGAGCTCTGGCCAACACCGGCGGCGCCCCATCCTGCCATGCTGGAGATCAGCTCCTCGGTCTGTCCCGGAGCAAACACGCCCCCCTGCTGTCCGGCAAACCAGGAGCCGGTGATGCGCTGCACCGCCGAGAGCGCCTGCCCGAAGCTCGGCAGGTCGGCCTCGACCAGGGCAGGTAGCAGTTGCATCAGCACAAGATGCGACACCCGCTCGACCTCGCGGTCCGGCGGCGAGGGGAGCTCCTCGAATGCCTTGGCCTCGGCGTCACCGCTGAGACCGGTTCGGCCTGAGGGCACCGCCACCACACAGTGCCACGTGTCCGGGATCGGGAAACGCGCCAGCAAAGGTGCGAGCTCTTCGGTACCCGGCTTCCGGCCACCTTCCACGATGAACCCGCCGAGGGCAAAGGTCCATGTCCCGATGGCGGAGCGTTTACCCCTCGCCGTGGCTCGGGCAAGCTCGACCGGATTGGTCGCCAACCCGTACAGCTCGGCCAGCGCCCGGGCGACGGCCAGCCCCAGCTGGGTACCCGAACCCAGGCCGGCATGACTGGGAATCGTTCGATGAACGGTGAGGCGGACGCCGGCTGAGAGCTGATGGTGGGAGAGGAAGCGCCCGGCAAACTCGATGGCACGCTCCGCGTCCGATCCCTCAGCCGTGACCTCGCTCGCCGGTTCGGCCTCGAGAAGGAGCGAGGGCGATGGAATCGCGGCCCCGAGTCCCCCGAAACGACGGCCCAGGCGGCCGCGGAGGTCGAGCACACCAAAGTGAAGCCGTGCCGGGGCCTCGACGAAGACGCTACCGCGATCGGACATACTGGGTGAGGAGGTCCATCGCCTCCCGCTCTCGCGGCCCGGCAGTCTTGTCCACCACGACCTGAAGTCGGGCGTATTCCTCCCGGATCTGCTCGGCCGGGAGCAGGTGGGTGCGAGTGGCAAGAATCGCCGCTTCCAGGACTGCGTGCCGCGCCCGGTTGAACCCGATGAACTCGCGCCTGGTTCCTCGATGTACCACCCGGGCCTCGATCCTGGACCGCGGCGGCGTCGCATCGATCGTCACCACCCTAAGCTCCCGCCAGGAACAGGCGGCCTCCAGGACGGCGCCCTTCACGACGGTGGCGGCTAGGGAAGGGAACTGGGGACTGGAGATGGCACCCTGGGCGAACAGCATGGCGTCGTCCGTGAGGTTGACCACCGCCA
>JAXDMF010000235.1:0-3827 GCA_034666205.1 Gemmatimonadales bacterium | reverse complement strand
GTCAGTGAGGCGTTTGTCGGCCCCGAGCGCACGGCCCACCTTCACGTCGGTTACGCTCACGGGGGTGGCGGCCGCTCCACTCGCCGTTTCGACGGTCGCCGCGTTGTCCTTCTTGCCGCATCCTGCTGCCGTTAGCGTCAGCGTGAGACAGGCGGCCCACACGATGGCACCTCGATAGTACCGCATCATGGCGAGCCCCCTCAACCCTGAGGCAGGTTCAGAACCTGCCCGGGGTGGATCAGGTCCGGGTTCTCTATCTGGTCGCGATTGGCCTCGAAGATCCGGTGCCATTTGGAGGCATCACCGTACTCTCGCTTGGCAATCTTGGAGAGACTGTCCCCCGCAACCACCGTGTACGTGCGGTTGAACGCGGCGGTCGAGGAGCTACCGCTCCGGACGTCAGAGAAATCCGCCGTCGCCTTCTTATCCTTCCCGCTATCATTGTCGAAAAGCTGGTCGATTATTCCCATGAAGCACCTCGCTATGAAAAGGCTGAACAGGCAGGCGTAATAAGGTCCAGCCCGGAGCCCCGTGCAGTGACCTATCACACACATGTAGGTCTCGAAAGCCGGCTGGTTTAAGTTCGTGGTACATGAAACGGAGCCCAGCCGAGTGCCCAAGTTCTACCTGACCACAGCGATCGACTATTCCAACGGAGATCCGCACCTGGGGCATGCCCTGGAGAAGGTGGGGGCGGACGCCATCGCGAGGTATCGCCGGCTGCGTGGTGATCAGGTCCATTTCCTCATGGGTATGGATGAGCACAGCCAATCGGTGCTCCAGGCCGCAGCGCGCGCGGCCGTCTCGCCCCAGATCTGGGTGGATCGGATGGCCACTCGGTTCCGGGAATTCTGGCAGCGACTGGAGTGCAGCAACGACGACTGGATCCGGACCACCGAGCCACGCCACGCCCGTTCGGTGACCGAACTGCTCCGGCGGATTCAGCGGCTCAGCCCTGATGATCTCTACGTCGCCGAGTACGAAGGGCTGTACTGCACCGGCTGCGAGGAGTTCAAGCAGGAGAGCCAGATCGTGGATGGCCACTGCATCGAGCATCCAACCCTCGAGCTCATTCCCACCCGGGAGCGAAACCACTTCTTCCGGCTGAGCCGGTACGGCAATCGCCTCCGGGACCTCATCACCGGCGGGCAGCTTCGGGTGGAGCCGGCCATTCGCCGGAACGAGGTCCTGCGCCTGGTTGAAGGCGGTCTGCAGGACATTTCCGTTTCGCGCCTACGGCAGTCGTGGGGCATCCCCTTCCCCGGCGATCCCGAGCAGACGGTGTACGTCTGGTTCGATGCCCTCATCAACTATCTCTCGGCCACTGGGTTTCCCCAGCCGGGATACGAGCGTCTGTGGCCCGCGGACCTCCACGTGGTCGGAAAGGGGATTACCCGCTTTCATTGCGTGATCTGGCCGGCCATGCTCCTCGCAGCACAGCTCGAGCTTCCTCGCGAGGTCTGGGCCCATGGCTACGTCCAGTGGGAGGGCACCAAGATGTCGAAGACCGCCGGAACTGCGGTGACTCTCGACGAGGCTATCGATCGGCACGGACCCGACGCCCTTCGCTACTTCCTGCTGCGGGAAGTCGGTTTCGAGGCTGACGGCAATTTCACCTGGGAGCGATTCGACGAGCGCTATACCGCCGACCTCGCGGATGGACTGGGCAATCTCGTGTCGCGATCGCTCGCCATGCTGCTGAAGTTCCGTCAGGGCGTGGTGCCGACGGGCGGCCCCGCGCCGCTCGATGAATCAGCGCGGGAGGCGCTCCACGCCTACACCCGAGCCATGGAGGCCCTGGATTTGCGACGAGGGGTGGAGGCAACCTGGTCACTCGTCTCGGCCGCGAACCTGTTCGTGCAACAGACTGCACCCTGGGCGCTGGCGAAGGCGGGGAAGGACGAGGAGCTGGACCGAGCGCTGAGTGCGCTTGCCCGAGCACTTTCGCGGCTCGCAGCCATGGCGAGCCCATTCATTCCAGGAAAGGCTCAGGCGGTCTGGGCCATGCTCGGATTGGAGGGCCAGGTAGGGGCTCTGGAGTGGTCTGCCGTGGAGCAGCCACAGGTATCCGGCCGCACCGTGAGACCACCTGAGGTGCTCTTTCCCAAGCCTGCAACGGTGTAGCAGTTAGAGTTGTTGTCCGGCGAAACTGTTTGACAGTGAAAGACTTATCACTCGAGGTGGCCCTTGACAATCCTCATCTCCGTGGGCCACCTTAACTTTGCAGCTCTAACTCGGGACCTCCCGCACCGCAGGGTTGGTGGTCAGACGGTAGAGACGATTCAGGCAAGTATTCAGCGAGGTTTGTTTGAGGTGTAACCATGGCTAAACGCCGTTGGACTCTGGTTCTCGTCCCCCATGGGTCGGAGCCGTCGCGCATCGTCGAGGTTTCCTACGGCCTGCTGCGACTGGTAACCGGTGCAGTTGGTGGCGTCGTGGTCCTCGCGCTTATCGCTGGATATGTTACCGTTTCCCATACTTCGGACATCTCGCGGGCTGCCCGACTACAGCAGGAAAACGCCTCACTCGCGCACGAAATTGGTGAGCTGCATGGCCGCCTCGTTACCCTGGCTGACACCATCACCCGGATCTCTCAGCGCGACGCCCGCATTCGGGTCCTCGCCAACCTGGAGCCGATCGATCCGCAGGTGCAGGCTGCCGGCATCGGTGGCCCGGCCTCACCCGAGATCGGTCTTGCAGGGCTCACCGGAGTCAGCCGTCGCACCGCGGACATTCGGGTAGACCTCGGCGCACTCATCCGGCGGGCCAACCTCCTGGCGTCGTCGTTCAAGGAAGCGGCCGACAGCCTGGGGCTCCACACTGCAAAGCTGGCTGCCACGCCCTCAATCATGCCGACGCAAGGCTGGCTCTCCAGCGCCTTCTCGGCGATGCGGGTGCATCCCATCCTGCACATGGCCCGGCCCCATGAGGGCATCGACATCTCCGCGCCCATGGGCAGCCCGATCGAGGCGCCCGCGGCCGGAGTGGTGACCGATGCTGGTTGGGAAACCGGCTACGGCAATACCATCACCATCGACCACGGGTTCGGGATCGTCACCAAGTTCGCTCACGCCTCGAAAATCCTGGTGAAGGACGGCCAGCGGGTCTCCCGAGGCCAGCGAATAGCTCTCGTGGGCAACTCGGGGCTCGCTACCGGTCCCCACCTCCATTACGAGGTGCACGTGAACGGCCGGCCGGTGAATCCGTTGAAGTATGTCTTGCCTGAGGGGGTCGTGACGGACTAGGCGGGGAAGCGGGGAAGAAACTACAACAGAAAGCGGCCCTCCGATGTTGACGGAAGGCCGCTTGGTTTTTTTACTTCCCGCTTCCCCGCCTCCCCACTTCCCCGCCTAAAATGTCACCTTCGGCGCCTCCGCTGCGCCCTGGGCCGCCTCGAAATACTCGCGCGGCTTTCCCATCCCAAACACCTTGGCCGTGAGGTTATAGGGGAATCGGCGGATATACGCGTTGTATTCGCCGACGGCAGTGTTGTAATCCTGCCGCGCGACGGAGATGCGATTCTCGGTTCCCTCGAGCTGATCCTGCAGCTGGCGGAAGCTCTCGCTGGACCGGAGCTGCGGGTAGTTCTCCGCGATGGCCAGAAGCCGTCCCAGTCCCTGGTTGAGCTGCTGATTGGCGGCGGCCATTTCGGGCACGTTCCCTGACTGCACCGCGCCGCCGAGCCGGGCGCGGGCGTTGGCAATCGAGATGAAAACCGTGTCCTCCTGCTTGGTGATTCCCTTCACGGTATTCACCAGGTTTGGAATCAGATCGGAGCGACGCTGGAGCTGGGTCTGAATCTGTCCCTGGGCCTGGTTGACCCGCTC
>JAXDMF010000234.1:0-8704 GCA_034666205.1 Gemmatimonadales bacterium | reverse complement strand
GATGCCCTCTTCGACGGCCGCACGCGTAGCGTGCAGCGCGTCCTCGACCCGAGCCTTCTTCTCCTTCAGCTCGGTCTCGGTGGCGGCCCCGACGTTGATGACGGCCACGCCGCCCGACAGCTTGGCGAGCCGCTCCTGCAGCTTCTCCCGGTCGTAATCGCTGGTGCTCTTCTCGATGGCCGAGCGAATCTCGGCGATGCGACCCTTGATGTCGTCGGGCTTGCCGCGACCGTCCACGAGCGTGGTGTTGTCCTTGTCGACGACGACCCGCTTGGCCCGGCCCATATCGGCCAGGGTGGCGTTCTCCAGCTTGAAGCCGAGCTCCTCGGAGATGAGCTGCCCGCCGGTGAGCACCCCGATGTCGCGCAGCATTTCCTTCCGGCGATCACCAAATCCGGGCGCCTTGACGGCGGCGACCTTGAGCGTGCCCCGGAGCTTGTTCACCACCAGCGTCGCGAGCGCCTCACCCTCGACGTCCTCCGCGAGGATGAGCAGCGGCTTCCCACTCTGGGCCACCTTCTCCAGCAGCGGGAGCAGCTCCTTCATTGCCGAGATCTTCTTGTCGTGAATGAGGATGTAGGGGTCTTCCAGCACCACCTCCATCTTCTCGGGATCGGTGACGAAATAGGGGGAGAGGTAGCCGCGGTCGAACTGCATGCCCTCGACCGTCTCCAGCGTGGTCTCCAGCCCCTTGGCCTCTTCCACCGTGATGACGCCGTCCTTGCCCACCTTCTCCATGGCCTCGGCGATCAGGTTTCCAATCTCCTTGTCGTTATTCGCGGAGATCGTACCGACCTGGGCAATCTCCTTCTTGCCGGCCGAGGGCACCGAGATGGATCGGAGCTGCTCGACGACGGCTTCGACGGCGCGATCGATCCCCCGCTTCAGCTCCATGGGATTGGCGCCGGCGGTGACGTTCTTCAGACCCTCACGGAAGATGGCCTGGGCCAGCACGGTGGCCGTGGTGGTCCCGTCGCCGGCGAGGTCGGAGGTCTTGGTGGCCACCTCCTTCACCATCTGGGCGCCCATATTCTCGATCGGGTCGCTCAACTCGATTTCCTTGGCGACGGTGACGCCGTCCTTGGTGACGGTCGGCGAGCCGAATTTCTTGTCGATGACGACGTTTCTGCCCTTGGGACCAAGGGTGACCTTCACCGCCTCGGCGAGGTGGTCGACACCCTTCTTGAGCCGGGTCCGCGCCTCGGTGTTGAAGAGAAGCTCTTTTGCTGCCATGTTCGAATCTCCTGATGGGATGCGGGTTGGGTCGGTGTTATCCGACGCCTCCCAGTTGGTTTTAGCTGATCTTGGCCAGGACGTCGGAGGCCTTGATGATGATCACTTCGTCGTCGCCGAGCTGAAACGGACTGCCGCTGTACTTCCCGTAGATCACGACATCGCCGACCTTAAGGTCCATCGGGACGCGACTGCCCTTCTCCACCCGACCCGGTCCGACCGCGATCACCTCACCCTGGGTCGGCTTTTCCTTGGCCGTGTCCGGGATGTACAGCCCGCCGCGCATCGACTCCGCCTCATCACTCGGCATGATGACGACTCGATCTTCGAGCGGATGGATCTTGAGGCTGGGCTTGGCCTTGGTAGCAGTTGCCATCGGTACGACCTCCACCACTAGATAGGTTAGACTGTCCTAAAGCTTTGTGTTGCAGCGAATTGGCACTCTGTGCGTGGGAGTGCTAAGAGGCGTAAGATAAAAGCACACCAGCGCCTGTCAAGCATCACCCGTCGGAGTGGAGCGTGAGCAAGGGAGGTGCCCGGGAACTACGTCAGGATGGCAGAGTCTGGAGACGAAGTCCTACTTGTACGGCAGAGTCGTCCGCTGAAAGAGTCAGACCGCTCGGTCAGAGATCGAAGCGCAGCTCCATGCCGATATATTGACTCCCTTGCCGAAAGAACTGCCGCTGGGTGGAGAGGCCGTCGTGGGCAATGAGGCCGACACTGATATCGTGAGTGTTCCCGGTGGCGAAGGCCACTCCCAGCTTGGCCGAAGAGCTCATCCTCCAGCGGGTGGCCGCGTCGGCCTGGATGAAGAGACCGGCTATCGGGCGCACTGAGCCGGCCAGGGCACCGCGTGGCCGGCCATGGAAATCCACCCCGAACGACCCGCCGGGGGCGGGAAGACGGAGCTGGTCGTCCAACACGTAGCTGGCGCCGGCAGTAAAACGCCATACGCCCGTGGTATAACTCGCCCAGCCGGCCAGAACCTCCCGGGTCCAGTCCAGACGATCCGATGGAAAGCGATCGCCGTATTCGTCGCCCAAATGGCTGCTCTCGTGGTAGACCTCCAGGGTCAGCGCCCACGCGTCGATCGCCGCAGTGGTGTTGACCCCCACCACCCAGTCGGTACTGATGAGCGCGCTCTTCGGATCGGTGAGGCTGAACCGGCCATAGACCTGGGAGCCGAACCCCAGCACGATGGGCCGGCGCCCCCCCTTGAGCGACACCAGGGGGAAGTTCTCGCCCAGCACGGCCTCGCCCTCCTGCTCCGGGCCGAACCGGCTGTCGCCTCGACGAGCCGAGATCAGGCGACCGACGAACCCGTGGACACGGGGGGAGGCCTCCGGCAGTTCGAAGCTGCGTACGGACGGGAACAGGCGTTGCTGTGCTGCAGCCCCCGCGGGGCAGAGCAGCAGGACCAAGCCGACGATGGCGGGAACTCGGATGCTTGACATTGGGTTTCCGTTCCGGGATTTTGAGCGGGCCCCAACGTAGAAGGTTCGCAAGCTATAAAGCTGCGGGTCGCGTTCCGGGCCCGCAATGGCCGCTTGTGACCACACCAACTTCGGGAGTACGCATGATGCTGTGGAGCTGGATTCTCGGCGCGTCGCTCGTCGCCGGCTCGGACGGCCCTCCCCCACCACCGGTGCGCGTTTCCGTTGAGTCGGCACATCACGAGCTGACCATTACCAGCGGGCCGTTCGATCTGCCGAATATGCCGCCCATGGACTCCCATGCCATGATGGACCTGGGGATGTCGCATGACACGCCGATCCAGAACTTCGAGTGGCCGGTGGACGGCTGGTTCCGGGGTTACCGGGTCACGCTCACCGACGCACACGACCAACCGGTTCCCCGGCACGTGATGCATCATCTTATCATGGTGAATTTCAGCCGCCGCCAGCTGCTCTACTCGGCGGCCGAGCGGTTGATGGGCGCGGGGACGGAAACCGACGAAGAGGTAAGCGTACCGAAGACCATCGGCGTGCCGATGAAGCCGGGTATGAAGCTCGGCATGTACGTGGCCTGGCACAACGACACCGGCAAGGACCTGGATGATGTGTACCTCCACATCACGATGCTGTGGACGCCCAAGAACCAGAATCCGCAGCCGGTCAACGCGCTTCCGATTTACATGGACGTGAACCTCACCGTCGGCGGCAGCAACACCTTCGATGTCCCGCCGGGCCGCTCCACCAAGGCGTACGAGTTCACCCTTCCAGTTGGCGGACGGCTGCTTGGTGTCGGCGGGCACATGCACGACTACGGCAGCCGGGTCCGGCTCGAGGATGCCACCACGGGCAAAGTGCTCACCCAGATCGTGGCGGAGCGCACGCCGGACGGCAAGCTGGTGAAGATGAGCCGGAAGCTGTTCGGAGTGAGCGGCGAGGGGCTCAAGCTCAAGGCCGGTCACCGGTATCGTGTTGTGGGGCAGTACGACAACCCGACGGGCGAGACCCGGGTGAAGGGAGCAATGGCGCACATGGTCGGGCTCTTCGCCCCCGACGACATGAGGCGCTGGCCGGCTATCAATCCCCAGGATTCCACCTACCAGCGGGACCTGGCGTCACTGCAGGTACGCGGCACGGGCTCGATGTCCGGGATGCCCCACGGGCACGACACCCACTAGCGGTGGCTCGGGTGTGTGCCCGTCCTTACTTGACGATACGCCGCACCCCGACCCACCGCCTGTACCACCACCTACCGTAGGGATCCTGTGCGCTTAGCGTGCTGATCTGCACGCCCCGGGTGGCGCTGTGGATGAAGCGTCCGCCGCCGATATAGAGCCCAACGTGGGTGACCGGACCGCCACGGTTCGTGAAGGTCAGCAGATCGGCCGGTCTGAGTCGGTCCAGCTTTCGATCCACTTTTTTTCCCTCCTTTGCTTGATCGACGCTGCGGCGCGCCAGAACGATCCCGTGCTGCTTGTAGGCATACTGAATGAGCCCGGAGCAATCAAACCCTCCCCCTCCGGCTCCCGTCCCGCCAAACTGGTAGGGCCGTCCCATTGCCGCTGCCGCCGTAGCGACGATCGAGTCGGCCAGGCTGGCGGGCCCGGCCTGATCCGCGACATCCGGGAAGAGTGGCAAGCTCTCGCTACTGCTGATCGAATTGGGGGCCGGACCAGGTAACGGGCGCGGTCCTGCCGGCGGAGAACTGCCGCCCAGATGAAAGGTCAGCCCTACCCCGAGCTCGAACCCGTTACGCCTCCCAAGCGACAGCTCACGCCATCGGCCCTCGACACCGACCGACAAGAATGACGCGGGAAAGACATCGTAGCCCGCGCCCGCAGACCAGGAGCCCCAGCCGTTGGAGAGGTCGTTCGATGTTTGCGAGCCGAGGCCCCCGCTCAAACCGGCTACGAGGTAGGGACCCTCTACTCCCTTACGAAACGCGGTCAGGTCGGTACCCACCCCGGCCATGCCACCACTGACACCAACCGCCCTCAACAGGTCACCGTGAAACTGCACGCCGAGAATCCCGATGAGTGGCCGGCGCAGTCCGATCCGGTATGTTGTCCACCCCCCTGCCTCAAAGAACCGGCCGATACGAGCCTCGATAGTCTGCGCACCCGCATGTGGGACTGGCCCGTAAAGCACCGCTCCCCACAGCAGCAGACGGACGAGCCGTTGCGATCGGCTCACGAGGTGCCCCCCGCGTGTTCACGCAGGGGCCGCCCGCTCCGCAAATCAACCAGGTAGGTACCAACCGATCGGCAGTGATTCCAGAGCTCGGCGCGCATTGTCGAGTGGTCGAGGAGTACCGGAGTCGCCCCGGTGTATAACAGCGGCACCTGGATGCGAGTATCGCCGCGCCGGATCTCGAGACCTCGCTCGACGCATGCGGTGCCATCCGGGGCCACGCCGACTCTCGTAAGCGTAAACCAGACCTCCGAGCCATCGTTTGTGGTCGCCACAAGGGAGTCGCGCGCGGATGGTGTTACGGCGACGTTCCGAGGGCGCGGCCGCTCCTCCCCTCGGCAGGCGCCCATGAGGGCAACCAGCAGGATGAGCACAGAGCAGTTTTGCTGTCGAGAGGTCCGGCAGACTGCCATCAGGTCGTTTGAGAGGGCTCGGGTAGGGACACGTCGGGTGGGGACACATCGGGCTCGATGGCGAGGTCTGTGGTATCCGGCGTCCCGTCTTCCGTGACCGCCAGGACCTCACGGACCTCTGGCGAGCGTCGTAGGTAGTGCAGCCAGGCAATGAGGGCAGCAAACCCCGCAATCCCACCACAGACGGCCGTGACCGCCAATCCGCGCACTGGATCATCCAGCTTCATGGCCAGCAGGGCGCCGGCCACTGCCCCGAAGAAGGAAGCTGCCCACGCGAGAAAAGGCGTGAGCAGCCATCCGAAGATGCGAAAGAACAGGCGGAGCCAGCGCATGGGCTCAGGCCTGTCGTGCCCCTATGGCGGAAACAATGGTGGCGAGGACCAGCCCCGGCAGGAATGCCACGGCGAAGGTGCCCAGCGTCCAGCGGGCTCCCGGAAATCCGAGCTGGACAGCCAGCACCGCCGTCACCGCGCTCAATCCTACGGCGATCCCGAATCCATTGACGGCCGATGGCGTACCGCGCCTTGCGGTCTGGTTGGCGAGGATCCAAGCACCCATCCACGGCAGGAAGGTCCCCACCATCCACCACACAGGGTGGTACCACCAATTGCTGCCCCCGCCCACGTCGTACCAGCGAGCGGTGTAGGTCCCGATGTTCTGGAGGAGGATCACGTCAACCAGCAGAAAGACAGCCGCGCCGCCCAGGCCAATCCCGGCCGCGCCCGCGATGCCTTCGATCGTGCGGGGACGGACCCAGAGGCCCGGGAGCATGGTGACCGCCGCGAGCCCGATCAGGAGGATGACCGCGCATACGATGGTCTCGAGAACGCCGCCCAGAAACCGCGATGCCAGCGAGAAGAGCAGCACGAGGACGGATTCGATCAGACCAAGTTTGATCGAACCCAATACGACGGCGGGGACCGCCGTTGCGTCGTACTGGCCCTTCGGTTCCGCCGTCGAGGTCATGCCGTCTCCGAGAAGGAGTGGGAAGTCGAAGTATACCGGGAGGCCGCTCGAGCGGCCAAGGGCTCTTAGTTGCCCCAGGTCACAACGACAACAATGTCGGTGATCGCCCACGCGAGCAGGGCGCGATACATTCCTCGCTGATGCTCCCGCGTACTCATCACCGCATAGCGCCTGACCCAGGGTAGCAGGACGAGGGCCCACGCGAGGGCCGCCAGACCGAGCGCGAGCCACCGCCACCCATCTGCTGATCTCCACCCGGCGGCAACGGCGGCCCCCCCGAACAAGGCGAAAGCAAGGCCGGCGCTGCCGGCTGCGACAACGAGGCTTCGTCGGGGCCCGAGTGCGCGCGCCAAGGTGCGATCGCCGCGGCGGGCGTCTTCCTCAGACTGGTAGATCTGGGTCAGCGGGTAGAGCGCGGCAAAGAGAGGACAGAACCCGATGAGAACCAGCAGCCCTGCGGTATCCACCGGCAATCCCGTGGCGGCCCAGCCGGCGTAGGGCGTCAACGTGCCGAACCCCAGCATGTTGATTGCCCAATCGGCGCCTGGCACTGCCTTGAGCCGAAAGGGGGGGACCGAATAGAGTACCGACAGCACCAGACAGGCTGCATAGACCAGGCGGTATGCGACCGGCAGAAAGAGGGAGCCGGCCAGACCGGCCGACATGAGCGCGAGGCCGAAACCCGCCAGATGAGCCGGCGGCGGTGGCGGCCGATGAAGGTACGCGATGTCGCCCTCGTCGCGATCGACGGCGCTGTTGAGCGCCAGGGTTCCTCCATTCAGGCACACAACCCACAGCAAGACTCCCAGGAGCGCGGGACCGAGGTGTTCCCCGCGCACGGCCCCACGAAGACCAACCGCGAGCAGGTAGCCCACCGTAGTATGCGCCGCCATGATGGGCCACTCGGCGGGCCTGGTATGGAGCAGGTAGTCGAAGCGCCGGCCGAGCAGCCGGTACCCCGTGTCCCGAGCCGGACTCACCACTCCAGGCCGAGGTGGCGGGCGGCGATTCGCAAGCCGCGCAACGTCAGATCGGGGTCGGTCAGCTCGATGGTAGTGGTCAGCGGTGCGACGATAGCGGCGAGCCCTCCGGTTGCCACCACCCTCGGTTTCTTGCCTCCCGGCCATTCGGCCGTGATCCGCCGCACGATACCATCGACGGCGTCGGCAGTTCCGAACAGGACCCCGGCCTGAATGCACTCCTCGGTTCGCCGCCCGATGACTCGGTCCGGCGCGCGCAGTTCGGTGGCCGGTAGCTTGGCGGCGCGGCGGGTGAGCTGGTCAGCCGAGGTGCGAAGCCCCGGCATGATGGCGCCGCCGAGGAAGCGCGCGTCTCCGGTCACGCAGTCGAAGGTGGTTGCCGTCCCAAAATCGACTACGATGCTGTCTGCCTTGAAGAGCTCCACTGCGGCGAGGACGTTCACGATCCGGTCGGCCCCGACCGTGAGTGGCTCGTCCACCTCGAGCTTCACCGGGAGGGGGCTGCGGGCGTCGACGAGGAGGGTGGTGCGGCCGGTAATGAGGGCGATCCCCTCGACGACACTCTGAGTGACCGTCGGGGCCACCGAGGCCATACACACCGCGCGAACCTCGTTGGGCGAGTGCCCGGCTTGGAGCAGGAACCCGCCAATGGCACTTCCCCACTCGTCGGGAGTGCGATCCGGATTGGTAGTCAGCCGCCAGTGCGCTTCCAGGTCGTCTCCGAGGAAGACACCGACCGTGATCTCCGTGTTTCCGACGTCGAGTGCGAGAAGCATGGTCGAAGTTACCGGATGTAAGAGACGGCGGCCAACTCAACCGAGCCGCTCCGGAGCGGGATCTCGCCCCCCTGCGCGGGGCGGACCAGGAGCGCTCCGTCCTCCCGCAGCCCCGCCGCTCGCCCGGCAGCAGGCGCGCGGATGTCGCGACCGCTCAACCAGTCGCGCCGCGCGAATCGCTCCAGCTCGGCGGGGGTGAGGCGGTCGGCGCCGAGATCGAGCCTTCGGAGCGCGGATACAATCGGCTGCACCACGTCCTCCAGTGTCAGCGCCGGCCGCTCGGACGCCAGAGCGGTCGCGACCTCGGTCAGCTCCTGCGGAATGGCATTGCGGACGTTCATCCCCACGCCCACGGCCACCCACCCGAGCGTGTGACCCTGCCAGCGGGCCTCGCACAGAATGCCTCCGACCTTTCGCTCGCCCAGCATGAGATCGTTGGGCCACTTCAGCTGAACCGGGCGGGGCAGCAGGTCGTCCAGGGCCTCGGCCACCGCGAGCCCCACCCGCAGGCTCATGACCTCCGCCCCTCCCGGCGCAGCCGGCCGAAACAGCACGCTCAGCCAGAGTCCTCCCGGCGGCGAATGCCATGATCGCCCCCGCGAGCCGCGTCCCCCCAGCTGCTCACCGGCCAGTACGGCCGTTCCTGCCGGCGCTCCGTCAGCCGCCAGTTGGTGCAGGAGATCCATGGTTGAATC
>JAXDMF010000233.1:0-4180 GCA_034666205.1 Gemmatimonadales bacterium | reverse complement strand
TCTTTCCCGTCGTGGTAAAGCCGCTGGAGAGTGCGCTCTTCTGGGAGACGTTCGGCAAGAAGCTGATCGTCGCCCGCAATCGGGCGGAGCTGATGGCGGCAGTTACCCAGATGGAACTGGCGGGAATCCAGGCCGAGGTGTTCGACCTGGTCCCCGGTTCGGATGGGCGTTTCTTCAACTACACCGTGTACATGGACCGGCACAGTCAGCCGGTCGCCGAGTTCTCCTTTAGGAAGCTACGTAAGGCGCCCCCATTCTATGGCGTTGCGCGCGCGGCCGAAGTGGCCGACGTGCCGGAGCTTCGCGAGCCGACCATCGCCCTCCTCCAGCGGATCGGCTGGCAGGGCATGGCCAGCGCCGAGTACAAGCTGGATCCCCGTGATGGCCGCTATCGGCTCATGGAAATCAACGGCCGTTGCTTCCTGACCCACGGGCTTCCCACCCGCTGCGGGGTGAACTACCCGCTGCTCGCCTGGCGCGAACACGCCATGGGTGAAACCGTCAGCGCCAAACCCAACGACTGGCGGGGAGTCTGGCTACATCTGCACGCCGACCTGCTGTATACCGCGGTACAGGAGCGGGGTCCGGACTGGAGCTGGGGCGACTTCTTCCGCAGCTATCGCGGGCCCTGGGTGGATGCGGTCTGGTCCCCCAGCGATCCGAAGCCATTCCTGGCCCAATGGGCCGGTACCCTGCGCAAGGCGGTGCGCGGCCTGCGCGATGCACGGCAGCTCGATGAGGTGCGCCGCCGCTTTCAGTCCATGCCCACTACGATGTCGGAGGCTTGATGAGCCGCCCGCAATTCGTCCGCACCGCCTGGGCTATACAGCGGCATCCGCGAGCGAGCCGGGCGGAAGTGAAGGCCTTTCAGGACGCCCATCTCCGGCGGCTGGTGCTGCACGCCTACGAGAACGTCCCCTACTATAGGAAGCTGTTCGACCGGAACCGGCTGCATCCCCGGCACATTCGCGGGACCGCCGACCTCGATCTCATTCCCATCAGCTCGAAGCAGGACATGCGCGAGCGGCCGGCCCACGAGCTGCTCGACCGCACTGTGGACGAGGGCAGGCTGCTGACGGTCTGCACCAGCGGCTCCACCGGCGAGCCATTCACGGTTCGGCGGACCTGGCTGGAGCAGGCCTTCAAGGTGCTATTCCAGCAGCGTTGCTGGCAGGCCTTCGGGCTCCGGCTCCCCGAGCGTATCATGAAGGTGGGGCGGGGGCGCAGTCCCGACTCGAAAGACACCAAGCTGGTGGGCCGCTTGCTCCAGGCGGCCGGCATTCACCCGACGCTCAGCATCGACGGCATCGTGCAGCCGCCGGAAGAGGTGGTGCGCCGGCTGGAGACGTTCCGGCCTGACCTCCTCGTGGCCTTGCCGAGTATCTTATGCATCACGGCCGATCACCTGCTTGCCTGTGGGCGGCAGGACATCCGGCCTGGCATCCTCTCCGTGGGTGGTGAAGTGCTAACGCCGCTCATGCGCCGCCGTCTCACCCAGGCGTTCGGCGTCGAGCCGGTGCAGACCTACGCCAGCCACGAGTTTCCGCTCATGGCTTGGGAGTGCGGGGTGTCCGGTGAGCTGCACACCTGCGACGACGGCGTGATCGTCGAGGTGCTGCGCGACGGGCGGCCGGCTGCGGCCGGCGAGGAAGGCGAGGTGGTCGTCACCAACCTTCACGCCTATGCCATGCCCTTCATCCGTTATCGGCTGGCCGACCTGGTGACCCGCGGCTCCGACCAGTGCGCCTGTGGGCAGCCGTTCTCGACCATTCGCGCGATCCAGGGGCGCATGAACGATTACTTCTCGCTGCCGGACGGGCGCCGCCTGCACCCGTACCGCATTCTCGAAAGACTCCTCCCGGAGGGTGACGCCTGGATCCGGCAATTTCAGCTGTTGCAGGACCGTCCCGACCGTATCGTGATGCAGGTCGTTCCCTCCCAGCCGCCGACGCCGGAGCTGGGCGAACGGATCGCCCGGGCGATATCGCCGTTGCTCGGCGCCGGGATCGAGTTCCAGGTCCGCATCGTCGAGACCATTCCGCTGGAGCGCAGCGGCAAGTATCGCCACTCGCGATCGCTGGTTTCCTCGGCGTACGAGGAGAGCCGGGTCTGAACGCCGGCGAGGCGACATGACCGTCCTCCATGCTCGTCCGGCCGTTGCCCGCGACGAGCTGATCGTTTTGGGCGGAGCCGATCGGCTCCAGGCCGAAGATTGGAACCGGCTTGCCCGTCGGGGATTCCACCTGCACCAGTGGTTTGCCGGGGCCGAGCGGTCCGGCTGGAACCCGAGGCATCTGGCGGTGCAGGGTGCGGCCGGCCTGAAGACCATCATCCCGGCCTATCTGGTCGGGTCCGGGACACCGCACGATCTCCACCACCGGTGGCTGGGGCGACTGGGTGACGTTGCCGCCTACGCCGGCTTCGGCCTCCAGCCCGTGCTCTCGGTCCAGGCGCCCTTTGCCCAGGTCTCCGAGCCGCTGGGCAACTCGAACGGCCTCTCCAACTCGATCCTGCACGAGATCTTCTACGCCCTGGAGCAGACCGCCGAACGGGAAGGAGCCAAGGCGGTGGTCTGGCCATTCGTGGATACCTATTGCCACCGCCTCATGGACGTCGCCCGGGACCGGGGGTACGCGGTGCTTTACTCCGGTGCCACGGCAACGATGCGGGTGCGGTGGCCCTCGTTCGACGACTACGTCGCCGGCCGAAGCAAGAACGTGCGCCGCACCATCCTGGCCGACATCGCCTCCATCGGCGCCGCCGGCCTTCGGACCACGCTGGCCGGCGATTTCGAGGCCGATGCCTCCCACATGGACCGGCTGTACCGCGATGCCTTCCGCCGTCGGAATGGACGGGCGTCGCCGGTTGCGCCGCATTTCTTCCAGCAGCTCGGCCGGCGGCAGATCCCGGGGATCCAGGCCCACCTCACCTGGCACGGTGACCATCTCGTGGGCAGCAGCCTGAATCTCTCCACGCCCGAACGGTTGGATGGGGCCTTCCCCGCCTACAGCCCGGAGCATCGCACCACCGGAGTCTTCTATAACGATCTCTGCTACGAGCCCCTTCGGATCGCAATCCGGGAGGAGGTCTCGTCCATCGACCTGGGACCCGGGGCGCTGTATCCCAAGGTGCTGCGGGGAGCGGTGCTCCAGCGCAGGATGATTCTCATTCGGGGGACCACACCCCGCTGGCATGGCATGCTGTCCATGATCGGTCGCATGGTCGCCCGCCGGACCCAACAGAAGGAGCGGCAGGCGCTAGGCCCGCTGTGGGGTCCGCGGTGTTTCGTGGAAGAGATGGCCGGGTCGGGGCACTCCCGTTGACCAGCAGCGAAATATCCCTCGCCCTGCCCAGCGCGGGGCAGACAGCGCAGGCCCGTCCCCACCGGGGATTGTTGCGCCGGGTGGCCGCCTATGGTTTGTCCCGGGGAACGACGGAGATGCTCCTGGCTCTTCGCTCGGTCCTGCTTGCCGCCCTGCTGGGGCCGGCGGCGTTCGGCACCTGGGCACTCCTCCGGATGGGCATGCGCTACTCGGGACTGGCCGGCCTCGGCGTGTTCCGTGGCCTGGAGCTCGAGCTGTTGCATGCCGATGCCAAGGGAAACACCCTGCGGCAAGCCTCGCCTGCCCCCACCGCGCTCGGCTTCATCCTGTTGGTTGGCGGCGGTCTCTCCGGCCTGGCCATCGTCGCCAGCTTCGTCGTACCCGACGCTCACTACCGGCTCCTGCTCCGCGGGTTTGCCGTCGCCAGCCTGGCCGAGCTGGTTTATGGCTACACGATGGTCTGTACCCGGGTCCGCACCGGACTGCGTCGCTTCGCCATTCTCGAGACCAGTATCGCCGCGCTTCACGTTCTGCTGGCCGTCAGCCTGGCCCGGATCTGGGGATTGGCCGGTGCGTTTGCCGGCCTCGCGGCGGCCAACCTGATCGGCATCGCGATCGCGTCGCGGTGGGTCTCCCTCCGCCCGGCACTGGTCCTGGAGCCACTGCGCCGCCTGCTGCACGTGGGGTTGCCGGTTGCCCTCACCAGTTGCGTGGGCATTCTGCTGGTGACGTCCGATCGGTGGGTGGTGGCGTTCTGGGGTGGCCCCACGATGCTCGGCTATTACGCCCTGGGTGCGTCCGTCACTTCCGGCGCCGCCGCGCTGGCGCTGGTGATCCGGCAGGTCGTGTTCCGCCAG
>JAXDMF010000232.1:0-2695 GCA_034666205.1 Gemmatimonadales bacterium | reverse complement strand
CGACGAGGTAGGCGCCTACTTCGCGGCCGCCCGGGACAACGTTGAGGACGCCGTCGGGCAGGCCGGCAGCGGCGGCCGCCTCCGCGACAAGGAACGCGTCGAGCACTGTCTCCTCGGCGGGTTTCAGCACGATGGTGCAGCCGGCGGCCAACGCCGGCGCGAGCTTGAGGAACGTAATCCCTTGGGGGACATTCCAAGGCACGATCGCACCGACAACTCCGACGGGATGCTTGGACACCAGCGATGTACCGCCCAGCATGCCAGGACGGACTTCCTCGACGGGCGCGTTGGTCATCAATTCGCTGTAGTACCGGACCAGCAACGCCGGAAATCCGGCCTCGAAATTCTGGGCGAGCCAGATTGGCATTCCGTTCTGCATCGACACCCGGCGCGCCGTCTCGGCGCCGCGGGCTTCCAGTTCCGCCGCGAACCGCTCGAGAACGTCGGCGCGCTCTTTCGGATCCCAGTTCGCCCATCCATCAGGGGCGTCGAATGCCGACCTGGCCGCCGCGACGGCGGCGTCCACATCGGCCTCCTTGCCGCGCGGCACGGAACCGATCAGCTCTTCGGTGGCCGGGGAATGGACCTCGATCGTGTCGTGGCCGGTGGGCGCGGTCCACGTGCCGGCGATGTAGAGCTGGGGGTAATCGATTGTGGTCATGGATATCTCAGCCGTTCAGGAAAAGTTGAGCTTTGCGGGCAAGTGCTGCAGGCCGCCGACGAAGTTGGTCTGCGTGTACTTTCCGGGTCCGAGCAACTCGATCGACTCGAGGCGGGGCAGCAGCTCCTCGAACATCACCTTCAGTTCGAGCTTGGACAGGTGTTGGCCGATGCACATGTGCGGGCCGTGGCCGAAAGCGATCTGCCTGTTGGGCTTACGGTCGATGTCGAACTCATAGGGACGGTCGAAGACGTCCTCGTCGCGGTTCCCCGATTGGAACAGCAGCATCAGCCGATCACCCTTCTTGATGGTCTGCCCTCGCATCGTGTAGTTCTGCTCGGCGCGGCGGGTGAAGTGCTAGACCGGTGAGACCATTCGCAACGATTCCAAGACAAGGTTGGGAATCAACTTCGGATCCGCTTTGACACGGGCCAGTACATCGGGGTGTTGGGACAGCAGCTGCAGCGTGCCGGCCAGGGTTGCCGACGTGGTGTCGTGCCCGGCGGTGGAGATCGCCATGTAGTAGCCGTAGGAGAAGGACTTCGGCAGGTACTCGCCGTCAGGTCCCTTGGCGGTGGCGACCAGTGTGGCGAGATCCTCGCGGGGATTGGCGCGGCGGTCTTCGACTAGCACGTCGAAGTAGGCGCAGATCTCCTGGTAGGCGGCCGCGAACTGCTGGGCCATCGCCTCGGGGCTCGGCTCCTCGGCGCCCTCGCGCTGGTGTTCCGGATCACCGGTGCCGAAGAACTCCTGAGTCATCTTCATCATCGTCGGCTCGTCCTCCGGGGGCACCCCGAAAAGCGTCATCATCACGTGCAGCGGGAAGCCCAGGGCCCAATCGTCGAGGAGGTCGATCTCTCCGGTCGAGGAGAGCTTCTCGAGCTTCTCGACGGACGCCTTGGCGAGCTCGCCGATCTGCTCTGTCCACTTCTGGAGCTGGGTGGGCCGGAACCAATCGTTGGTGATGAACTTGATCTCGGTGTGCTCGGGCGGGTCCAGGTACGGCAGAGCGTCCATTAAGCGCAGACTGCCGCCGAGCAGGCTCTTCATGAAACCGTCACCGGCCTGGTTCTGCAGGATCGGGTTATGTGCCCCCGGTTCCTTGCCACCGCCCGCAGAGAAGATCTCCGGCTGACTCTCGACCTCCTGCAGGTCGGCATGCTTGCTGACCAGCCAGATGGGGTCGAAGCCCTCGACGACGGCCTGGGCCAGGGGCGCATTGTTGCGCACCCATTTGTAGGCCTCATGCAGTGCGGCGAGGTCGCCGTGGCCCTCGGGCAGCACGATCTGCCGCGCGATCCCGTCGGGAATGGTGGCTGCTTCGGTGTGCTGAGCGGTCGTCATGGACGTCCTCTTTCTGCGGTATTGACTACCCTGTATCCCTCGCCGACGAGACCTCGTGGACGAGCGCGTCTGGTGACTCAAGTCTCACTGCGGCAGCGGTCGCCTCGCGTCACCATGACGGGGGGTCCTCGCTCCCGCTTTGGGGGTAAAAGCGGTCCGGAGCGCCGATGATTCGTCTGTTTGGCGAAAGCTTCACGCGGTCCCCGGCAGGGCGATGACCTCCTCGAAGCCCTCCCGCAGGCAGGTCGAGAACGCGGCAGCGTCGGTGATCGCCTCCGGGTCGAAGTTGACGGCGATGCAACACGTTCCGTCGTAGGTCACCATCGCGACCATGGCTGGGATGCCGGGTCGAGGACCCATCGGATAGATGCGCGTCACCTTTGCGCCCGCGAGATAGAGCGGGCGGCCGATCGCCCCCAAGTTCGAAGCCTGCAGGTCGGACAGGCCGGTCATTTCACCGGCGATGCGGGTGAGCAGAATCCCCGGCAGGCGGCTCAACACGGGCGCGATGAGGTCGAGGAATCCGAGGGCGGGTTCCATGCGGGCGTCCGCGATGAAATCGTGGATGGCGGCGATGCGCGCCTTGGGATCGGATTCACCGACCGGCGCGACGAACCGCGCCCCGGCGAACTTGTTGGCGCCCATGGGGTCGACGTCGGTGCGCAGACTGACCGGTATCGCCACTGGCAT
>JAXDMF010000231.1:0-3469 GCA_034666205.1 Gemmatimonadales bacterium | reverse complement strand
ATAGCGGCCCCGGCTAGGGTCTGAACCAGGGCCGAGCCTCGCGTACGCAAACCGATACAGGCGAGGAGGATTGGTCCGCGGCCTTCGCCCGAAAAAATCAGCGCGAGCCGGCCAACGAAGAGTTGATGTTGGCGAGGTGCGAGGTTCAGGGCAGGTCGCGGGGCGACCCCTTGCCTTAGAATCGGACGGCGAGTCCGAGCCGGGCCACCGAGCTCTGGATCGGCACGAAGCGACCGGAGCCGGGCTTGTATCCGGCGCTCAGGCCCAGCTCGATGCCGAATGGAGCGCAGCCACCTCCGGTAAAGTCGCTGCCGGCTACATACATAGGACGTCCGGTCCGGGTCATTGCGGCTCGAGGCTGTAGCGCTTGCGGATCGGATTGGGACCGCTGATGACGATAGTCTCTTTCTTGGTGCGGTAGCCTTCCTGCTCGATCCTCAGACGATAGGTGCCGGGACTCAGCCGGTAATCCGCCACCGGCGTCGGCCCGATCTCGACGTTGTCGATATACAGTGTGCCCCAGGGCTCCGATGCGACCGTGAGAAGGGCGGACTCTCGCTTGACCGCGAGCAGCCTGGGCTCCGGTTCAGCGCCGGCCTGCGCCAACGCGCGCATGCGGCGCTCCCGTCGCCGGGCCAGCGCAGCGGGCTCCTCGGGCGTGATGACGGGTGCCGGCATGACCTGGGGGGGAGCCGGGGGTGAGACGACCGTCTCCTTCGGCGGGACCGCCTTTGACGCCCCAGTGGGCACCAAGCCCAGGTACGCTGCCACCGCGATTCCCAGGACAGCGACGATGAACGCCAGGAGCATCGGCCGATTCGTGGTTCCCGGCTTGGCCTCGGCCGACTGTGGTGGGGAACTTTTCGTCACCGGCTTCACCGGCGCGCTTACCACTGTGGCGGTCCCGGCGCGCTCGCCGCTCACGGCAGCAGCGAAGTCCTCCATGGAAGGAAAGCGCTGCTCGGGGTCCTTCGAGAGCGCACGCTCCAAGGCCCGGCTCAAGTCCTTCGGAGTATCCGGCCGCACCTCGATCACCGGCGGTGGCGGCTCGAAGACCTGCTTATAGAGGATGCTGTGGGCCGTGCCGTCGAACGGGACCTTCCCCGTCAGAAGCTGGTGGCCGACGATCGCCAGCGCGTACTGGTCGGCTCGGCCATCGACATCCAGGCCCTTCGCCTGTTCCGGGGCCATGTAGTGAGGAGTGCCTATGATCGCGCCCGTACCGGTAAGCTGCGACGACCCCTGGGCTGCCTTGGAGATGCCGAAGTCGGTGAGGACTACCCGGCCATCGGCCTCCAGCATGATGTTGGCGGGCTTGACGTCGCGGTGGACGACCTTGCGTTGATGGGCGTGACCCAGCGCCAGCGCCGCCTCGCGGAGCACCCGGCGAGCCTGCGCCACGCTCAGTGGTCCATCATCCAGAACCTGATCCAGCGGGCGCCCGTTCACATACTTCATCACGAAGTAGTTGAGTCCCGCCTCGCTCTCGACCCGGTAGATCGGAATGATGTTGGGGTGGTCCAGCCGAGCCGCGGTCCTGGCCTCCTGCTGAAACCGGGGGACGAGCTTGGTGTCGTGGGACATATCGGGCGGGAGCACTTTGATCGCGACTTCGCGCTCGAGCACCAGGTCCTGCGCCAGAAACACGACCGCCATCCCACCGCGTCCGAGCAGGCGGATAATCTCGTAGCGTCCCGCCAGGGTGCGGGCCAGCCGCTCCTTCAACTCGTCAGTGGGATCCGCCGGGCAGACATGGGACAGCTCCTCGGTAGGCGTGCCGCAATTGGAGCAGAAGCGGCCGTCCACCGGAAGCGGCGTGTGGCACCGGATGCAATCCTTCACCTCACGCCCCCTCTCCGGACCGCATCGCGCGACGGAGCCGGGACTTGGCTGATCATCGAGCCGGCCGGTAACGAGCACGAGGCGCCGACGGCGGCGCGGAGGGAGTAGTGAGGTGGTGTTCCGGCAAAGTCGGTTACAACCATGTAGTAGTCACCCGGATTGAGAACCAGAGTCATTGCTTCCAGGCAGCGAATGGCACGTGTTTGGACGCCTCTCGGGCATAACGGCTCTGGTAAATCCCGGCATCATGTGGCGGAGTCCGCGAATGGCACGGCCCGCTGAGCCCGGGGCTTTACCCAAGGTGTTGAGATGAAGCGGAGTTAGAGCTATCGGGGGAAGCGGGCGAGCAAGGCCTGTGCCGAGCCTGAGCTTGACAGGTGGGGATATTCGGCGCACGTTCGCGCCGAACTAGCTGCCCGATTCATCCGTCCACAAGCGAGGTGCCTGATGGGTCGTATCAACGTCAAGAGCGTGATCGTCGGTGGCTTGGTCGCGGGGTTGGTGCTGAACATCATCGACTACGTGGTGTACGGCATGTGGCTGGCGCCGGATTTGAATGCTGCGTTGCAATCGGCGGGAAAACAGCCGGCCGATTCGCTGATCCCGCTGTTTGTGCTGCTCGACTTCATCTACGGCATCGTGCTGGTGTATCTCTACGCGGCGATCCGTCCGCGCTTCGGTGCGGGCCCAGGCACCGCGGTGCATGCAGGTCTGATCGTCTGGATCATTGCCGCGCTACTCCACGCTATCGGCGAGGCCCCATTCGGGCTTCTTCCCATGAAGCTGTATACCATGGGCACGCTGGTTGGCCTGATAGAGTTTCCGATCGCCACGATCGCAGGCGCAAAGTTCTACCGCGAGATGTAATGGCGAAGATTGTCGGGACTATCCTCCTCATCCCGAGCCAGACCTGAGCCATGCGAAGGCTGGCGAGGGATGATGACAGAATGACCTGTCACGCCTGTGAGCCACCACACAGAACCCAGCGCCGCAAAGACCGAGACTCCTGAGGAGTGCCGCCACTCAACGCGGGAGGACCGATGAAGCGGCTCATGCTAGCCTTCGCTGCCCTGGCGGCGGTTTCTGCCTGCTCCGACAGCCGGGAGCGGAACATTGCGGTGGCGAACCAGCCCGACCGGCCTCTTCGGGTGGCTCAACCCGACACGTCGGATAGGACGCTGCCCGATCTGGCCTCCCGCGGCGACCAGCCGGTCTCTCCGGTGGAGCAGCAGGCTCCCCGCGCCGAGCCGGCGCCGAAGGCTCGTCCAGCCCCGCGTCCGCAAAAGCGTGCAGCCGTCCGGCCGAAGCCGCCCGTGGATACGGCCACCGCCCGGGGATACGTGCCGCCCACGAGCCCCGACACTGTCAGGCCCCCGGACACGTCGGTTGTCCGCGACACCGCTCCGGCTCCGCCCCGCGATACTGCAAGAGCCGCTGCCCCCGATACAACGACCAGGGCTCCGGCGACGGACACCGTAGCGACTGCACCCGCGGATACGCTCCCTGCCGATACCACACGGTCTTCATCCGATAGCGCAGTCGCCTCGAGTGGGACAGTCACTGCGCCCGCCGCGAATGCCTCGGGGCTCGATAACGCAGCGCGCACCCTTCCCATCGGCACCGAGAT
>JAXDMF010000230.1:0-3790 GCA_034666205.1 Gemmatimonadales bacterium | reverse complement strand
CCGCAAGCGTGGCAAGGTGGGGCAGAGGGCTAGCGCCCATTCCCGAATTGCGGGCCCAGGAGCCAGTCCCTACGAGGCGATCGAAGCTGAATGTTCACGTGAGCAATCCAACCCGCGTATCCCGCCGCCCGCGCGAGAATCGGGATGCTTCCGCTTCCAAAGATATAGAGCCGGCACTCCTCGGCTCCCCGCAGGGCCCTCGGAGAAGTGACATCGTGCCCGATCCGCGCGCCGATCCATCGGTCGTGCTGCTCGTGGAGGACAACCCCGCCGACGCCGAGTTGTTATCGGTCCGACTCGAGGGCTCGGCAGGCACGCCGCTGCGCCTCGTGCAGGTCGGCAGTGTGGCCGAGGCCCGCAGCGCTTTGCGCCACTCCATAGTGGATGTGGTGATTCTGGATTTGTCGCTCCCTGATGCCCAGGGGCTGGTGGCGCTCTACCAGATTTTACCAGCTGCGCCAGGGGTGCCGGTCATTGTACTGACCGGCAGCGCCGACCAAAGCTTGGCGCTGGAGGCTCTCCGGGCGGGTGCGCAGGACTACGTGGTCAAGCCATCGCCAGATGGCCAGACCCTCCGGCGAATCCTGCGATACGCCCGCGAGCGCCAGCAGCTGCTGCTGGAGCTGGACCGAGCCAGCCACGAATCGGCGGCGGCAGCCCGCCGGTGGCGCATCCTCGCCGAGGTGGGAGCCGTGCTCGCCGGTTTGTCTGGAGACATGGAGGGGATTGCCCGCACCGTCTCGCTCCTGGTGCCCGAGGCCGCGGATGCGGCCTTTGTACACCTCAAAGGCAGCGCACAGGTACCCGGTGTCTTTCAGATCGCCCACGCCGACGCGATGAGGGCGCCGCGACTAGGGGAGCGAGTAAACGATCTACTGAGCCGGCCAGGGGAGGAGGATGGTCTTTTCACTGCCCTGGGCGAGACCGGCAGCAGCCCTGGGGGGGCCGCTCGAGTGGCGGAGCGCTGGGTGGCGGCCCTGGGGATGGCTAGCGGTGTGGCTCTGCCGCTTCGCTGCGAAGGCAACATCTGCGGAGTGCTGGTGCTCGCCAGTCAGGGCGAACGATATGCTGGTCCCGCCAGGCTCGAGTTCGGCCGCTCGATCGCCGACCGGATCAGCCTGGAAGTGGATCGGTTCCGCCTGTTGCGGCAGACCCAGCGTGCGGTCGCCTCCAGGGACCGAACCTTCGGGATCGTCTCCCACGATCTCGGTGACCCCCTCAGCACGATTCAGATCTGCGTCGGGGCGTTGCTCGATCCCGAGCCTCCTCCCGCGGGCGTACGCGATATGGCCCACATCATCCAGCGTTCCGCATTGGTGATGCACCAAATCGTCGAGGATCTACGTGATCGTGTCAGTCTGGACGCCGGTCGTCTGGCGCTGGAGTTGCAGGTGACCGTGGTCGCCGACGTGATCACTCAGATGCAGGCCATGTTCCGGCAGACCGCGGAGGATTGCTCCCTCACGTTCGTGGTGGAGACCGCGCCGGATCTGCCGCCGATCTACGCCGATTCCCGGCGCCTGGAGCAGGTGCTCTCCAACCTGCTGCGGAACGCGATGAAATTCACACCCGAGGGAGGGCGGGTTCTGCTCGACGCTCGTCTGGCACGGGCCGGAACAGCGGACGCACTCACGGTCGGCTCCAGCGACGCCGTTCGCTTCGCCGTGAGCGACACCGGGCTGGGCATTTCGTCGGAAAACCTGATCCACATCTTCGACTGGTTCTGGCGGGCGCCCCAGGACCGGTCGGCAGGATCGGGATTCGGGCTGGCGATTGCCCGGGGGCTGGTCGAGGCGCATGGCAGCCGGCTATTGGTCGAGAGCAAACCGGGCCAGGGCTCGACCTTCTGGTTTTCGTTGCCGGTCCGGCCGGGCAAGCCGGCGCTGCTCAGTTGAGTCATCTTGAAGTGTGAGTTGGTTTGGGCGACTGGGAAAGGACCTATTTTGAGCGAATGAAGGCAACTACTGACGGAATGAGTACGACGTCCGATCACCTGGCCCAACTCGCGGCCGATTTGGCGGCGCGGCCCTACGCTCGGCGCGGCGTCCCGTCCAGCAATGACCGAATCCGGGTCATGCTGGTGGACGACCACGCCATGGTTCGGGAAGGGCTGCGGGTACTGTTGCGGCCTGCTCACGACATAACGGTCGTGGGAGAAGCCGAGAACGGTATCGAGGCTGTGGCGATGGCTCGGCGGTTGATTCCTGACATCATCGTGCTCGATCTGGATATGCCGGGAGGCCATGGCGCGGTGGCGCTCCGGGAGCTCGGGGAGACGCTTCCGCAGGTGAAGGTCTTGATCCTGACCGTGCACGCCGAGCGGGAGCAGTTGCTGCCGCTGCTCGAGGCTGGCGCCAAGGGGTACCTCACCAAGACGGCCGCTTCCCACGATCTGCTCGAGGCTATCCGCGTGGTGGCGACTGGGGAGATCTACGTTCTCCCCAGCGCGGCCCGCCTGCTCGCCGCGGCGGTGGTACCCGAACGTACGGCGGACACGGCCCACAGCCGTTTCCGCACGCTGAGCGACCGGGAGCAGACCATTCTCCGCATGGTGGCGCAGGGCTACAGCGGCGCGGAGGTGGCGCGGCAGCTCAAGATCAGCAGCAAGACGGTCGACGCCTATAAACGCCGCGTACAGGAGAAGCTCGGCCTGGAGCATCGCACCGACTACGTGCGATTCGCCATCGAGGCAGGGATTCTGGGCCGGTCGCCCTAAGCCTCACTCGAGGCGTTGGAGCCCCACTCGCTTCACGCTCACCACTTCCCGGGTGCCATCGAGGTGAACCACCTCGACCGCGCTGAGAAACCCATCCTCCTCCTCCATTGCCCATACCTCTCGCGGCTCGACTATCCGGTGGTCTCCGGCGTCGAGCTCGAACTCGAGGCTGTTGGTGTGCGGGTCATAGGTGATCCCGAGCAGCCGCGCGCCCTGCGTCACGAACTGGTCTCCCCAGTCCGGCTCGAGCACTTCGACGTCCACCGCCTCCGGTGAGCCGTCTCGAAGGAAGCGCCGAGTAAATTCGGCGAAGTACTCCTCCAGCTGCTCGCGCGGAATCCCTTTGGTTACTGCCACGTTCCCTCCTGTTCCAATGCAGGGTTGTAGGCCCGAGCGCCAGCTGCCGCCGGGGCCAGCAGCGCCTCGAGGCTCACACTGTAGCCGCGCACGGCGGCCGCCAGCGCTTCCAGGGAAAACCTTCGCCAGTCACCGCTGAGCAGACCGGCGAGCCGATCGGGCGCGATCCCGAGCCGCTGGGCGGCCGTGTCCCGATCGCCGCCATCGTGCCGCGCGATCAGCTCCTCGACCCGGGCCGACACGTTGGACGCCGGTATGGTGTTCACAGCACCTCCTGATCCGGTGGTTCTGGCGCCGACCAAGAGTATGTCGCCACCGGCGATAGTCGCCGTCGGCGAACCGTGAAGAGGGGGTTCCGGTTTTCCCGGCACCGCACCGGTCCGGCCCGCACCACCTTGGGGACCACTCTAAGGATCAAACAGGAGAGTGTTATGCAGAACGACAACGAGATTCAGAAAGACGTTACCGCCGCACTGAAGGTTGAGCCAAGCCTCCGGGATGACGATATCGCGGTCGCAGTCCGCGACGGCGTGGTCACGCTAGCCGGGTTTGTAGACAGCTACGCGGACAAGTGGCGGTCCGAGCGGCTGGTGAGCCAGGTCAAGGGGGTGAAGGCGATCGTGAACGACATTCAGGTAAAGCTTCCGTCGGCGTCCCAGCGGCCGGACCCCGACCTGGCGCGCGCGGTCGTCGACGTGCTCCGGTGGAACATCCTGG
>JAXDMF010000229.1:0-10658 GCA_034666205.1 Gemmatimonadales bacterium | reverse complement strand
CTGACCGCGCTGTTGGTGACCAATCCGAACGCCTCGACTCGATTGCCGTTCCCCCAGCGCTGGCCCAGCCGGCCTTCGAGATGCCATTCGCCTTGGGCGTCTCCTTGCTTCCCCACCTGCTGGGCTCCCGCCCCGCCGCTCAGGCTGCCGATCCAGGAGCCGCTCTCCAGGTTGTAGCCCGCGATTCCTTCGAGCACGGAGAACCGGTCGGGCGAAAAGTATCCAACCCCGCGGTGGTCATAGGACAAGGTTCTTCCAAATGCTCCGATGAAGAAATGGCGGAGAATCTTCTGGGTGAGCCCTGCGCTCCCGCTCCACCGGCTGTTCCCGTCGTTGAGCCAGAGTTCACCGCCACCCGCGTACACCGTGAGGCCTGAAACGGGCCGGGCATCGAAGCCCGCCTCGAGCAGCTCCATGTCCAGTTCCCGCTCGATCAAGGATGCGATCTCGTCGAAGGGCACCCGCGAGTAGCTGATGCCCAAGCCCAGAGCAGGAGTCGGACGGTAGCGGAGTTGTCCGCGATAGGTGGCCACGGTGCGCGGGCCCGCAATCTCAGGGTTGAGCCGTCGGGCGCCCCCGGCCCCGGTGAGCTGGAAGTGACCCGCTGCGATCGTAAGCCCGAGCTCGCCGCCGACGCGAGTGGCCTGTCGCACCGGGTCGCTGGCTTCGAGCGCGTTCACCGAGCCGAATACTCCGACTCCGCCGCCCAGCGGCGCCGATGCAGACACGGTCTGCCAGAAGCTGGTGTTGTGATCCGAGTCGTTACTCCAGTTGGCGCTGCTCTCGACCGATGCGCTCGAATTGGCGCGGACCAGACGCCTGAGCTCACGAGCTGCCTTGTGAGTGGAGTCGATTGCGAGCGCATAGCCTGCCTGCCGTCCTGCTGCTCCGGTTCGACCCTGCCACAGGTACACGTAACCCAGGCCCACTCGGGCGTCAGCGTCCCGTGAATTTCGCAGGAGTACTGCGCGATACCCCTGTTCCGCAGAGGCCAGATCGCCCTTCCAGGCGTTGACCTGCGCGACGCCGAGCACAGCGTCGCGGTCGGTCGAGTCGTTCGCGACCATGCTGCGATAGACCGACCGCGCCTCGTCCAGCCGCCCCGCCCAAGAAAAGGTGCGGGCGCGGCCCAGGAGGGCCTCGCGAGATCCGGGCTGGACCGCGAGAACGCTGTCGTAACGGAGGAGAGCGTCGGCGTATTGCTTGTTCCACGCCATCACCTGGGCTTGCGCCAGGCGGATATCCTGGTCGGCCGGCTCAGAGGCTCGGGCCCGGGCGAGAAAGACCAGTGCCGAGTCGAGCTTTCCCTGCCACGAGAGCAACACGCCAATACGCAGGTTGGCTCGCGCCGACCGGGGGTTGGAGACCAGCTCTCTCGCGTACGCAGCCCGGGCCTCGTCATAGCGACCCTGGTTCCACGCAGCGTCCCCGTCCCGCTGCTGGGCGTGCAGAGGAGCGAACCCGAGGAGAACCGCGCCGAGCAGCAGAAGCCCGCGGCGCGACCGATCCGGGCGCGTTTTGCACGGGCCGGTGCTTAACCGGTGATCGGAAGATCGCCGCTGGGAGTGCAATGGGCCATCGCTCAACGAGTTGCCTGCTCGGCTGACGGAACTTACGGGGGGAACGGAAGTTGCCTTGCAAGTTTGGAGCCCACCACCCCCTCACCCTGATCCGCAGCAACCGTAGTACGGAGCCTGTCTCGGAATGTCGCACCTCATCGCGTTGGAGCCGCTCAGGGATGCTGTCTTCGCCCTGGCGGGTGCCATCGTTCTCCTATCGCTGGCTCTGCAAGTAGAGCGGGCGGTCGCGGCGTTCCAGGAGAGACGCGCCGGACGGAAGGAGGCTCGACTCACCAAACTGGTGTACCGAGTCATCCAGGGGGAGCTGTGCATTGCCGAGGTCGCGGCACTCTCAAGGCTCGAGCGTCGAGTGGCTCGCGGGATCCTGCTTCGTCTCGCGCCCGACCTCCGCGGGGAGTCGAGCGTAGGCATCGCGGAGCTCTACTCCAGGCTCGGGTTACTCCGGGCCGACCTCAAACGCCTGCGGTCGTGGCGAGCGATCACCCGGGCGAACGCGGCCGCGGACCTGGGGCTGGTGCGAGCGGCCGAAGCTCTGCCTGCCCTCACCAAAGCCCTCGATGATCCCGATGTCCGGGTGCGACAGGCAGCCGTATGGGCGCTGGGCCAGGCTGGCGGCCCCGATACCCTCGCAGCAATGGTCCGTGTCTTGGGTGACTCCGACGTCACCGTCGCCCGCCGCGCCCAGGAGGTCTTGGCCGAGCGGGGCCACGAGGTCAAAGATGTGCTTCTGACCTATGCCGGAAAGAGTGCTAACCGGTCCGGGCGATTGGCCGCCATCCAGCTGATGGGTTGGCTTCGAATCGCGGGTGGCGCGGAACTGCTGCTCGGCTTCATGAGTGATCTCGATCCCGAGGTGCGGGTCAAGAGCGTGAAAGCGGCTGCGGCGGTCGGCGACCCGCGGTTCATGGCGGTGTTCCACCGGCTGCTGAACGATCCAAAATGGGAGGTCCGCTGCCAGGCGGCCAAGGGACTCACCGAATTCGGGAGCCCTGAATCGGTCCCGTTCCTGGAGAAATCCCTGCACGATCAGCAATGGTGGGTCCGCCTCTACGCCGCCACCGCGCTCTCCGAGGCGGGGCCTCGCGGCGAGGAGATCCTGCAGAAGGCCTTGGCCGATCCCGACCCGCCGGTCCGCAGCATGGCACGGTATCTCCTGGAGCGGGGCAGCACCATCCCGGTGTTACCATGACCTGGCCGGGGTTGGAAGCAGTGCTCCTGTGGTACGCCGGCTTCATGCTCCTGTATCTCTTTGCCATCAATACCTACTACCTCGCCCTCACCATCGCGGGTTTCTGGCGGACGCTGCGTATGGTACAGGAGCTTCAGCGCCCCGACCAGCGCCGGCTGCTGCGGTCTCCCTTGACCCCGCCGGTCTCGGTGCTCGCCCCTGCGTTCAACGAGGAGGCGAGCGTAGTCGACAACGTGCGCTCGCTCCTGATGCTCGACTACCCGCTCTTCGAAGTGATTCTGGTTAACGACGGGTCGAAGGATGCGACACTCGACCGGCTCATCACGGCATTCGAGCTCAAGCCCAGCGCCCGCAGCTTCGAGTACACGGTGTCTTGCAAGCCGATCCGCGGGGTGTACGAGTCGAGCGCATACCCCAACCTGGTGGTGGTGGACAAGGTTAACGGGGGCAAGGCCGACGCCCTCAATTCCGGGCTCAACCTCTCCCTCTATCCCCTGTTCTGCGCGATCGACGCCGACTCCATCCTCGAGTCCGACGCGCTGCTGCGCCTGGTGCGGCCATTCCTCGAGGCGCCCGGAGTGACGATTGCAGCCGGCGGCGTGGTTCGGGTGGCCAACGGATGCGATATCCGGGCTGGTCGGGTGCGCGAGGTCAAGCTGGTGCGGCGGGTGCTGCCCTTGATCCAGATCGTGGAGTATCTCCGCGCCTTTCTGTTCGGCCGCATGGGATGGAGCAGCGGCAATAGCCTGCTGGTCATATCCGGCGCCTTCGGGCTCTTCGACAAGCGTTCGGTCGTGCAGGCTGGCGGCTATGCCACCGACACGGTGGGTGAGGACATCGAGCTGGTCGTGCGCTTGCACCGCCACCTCCACGATCGGAAGCAGCCGTATCGGATCGGGTTCGTGCCGGATCCGATCTGCTGGACCGAGGTTCCGGAGAGTCTCCGCGTGCTGCGGCGCCAGCGGACGCGGTGGCAGCGGGGTCTGATCGACACCCTCTGGCGCCACCGGGGTATGATGGGACGGCCGCGTTACGGAATTATCGGGCTGGTTGCCCTGCCGGGGTTTTTCATGTTCGAGATGCTGAGCCCGGTCATCGAGTTCTCGGGCTACATCGTGCTCCCGCTGCTCCTGCTGCTCGGCTACGTACCCATCTCGTTCGCGAGTCCGCTCCTGGTGTTGTCGGTCCTCTACTCCATACTGGTGTCGGTCCTCGCAGTGTTACTGGAAGACATCACCTTCCGCCGCTATCCCAAGGCACGCGACATGGCGGTCCTCGTCGGTGCAGCAGTGCTGGAACACCTCGGCTACCGGCAGCTCACGGTATGGTGGCGGGTCCGTGCATTCTGGGAGTACTGGCGGGGAGACCTCTCCTGGGGTGCCATGGAGCGGCGGGGCGTAGGCGCCGCATGACGGCATCGCTCGGCAGGCCGGCAAATCCCGAGAACGTGGCGGCTCTGGTCGCTACCGCGTCGGGAGCGAGCGTGGCAGTCCTGGGCGGCCTGGTCGTCGCCGGCTGGCTCACGGTGGCGGTCACCCTGATTCAGGTCCTTCCTGGCCTACCGCCGATGCAATACAACACGGCGCTCGGCTTCATGATCTGCGGGGCCGCACTGTTGGCGGCAACGCTGGATCTTCGCCGCCCCACCGCGTTGCTCGGCGGGCTCGCAGCCGTCATCGGGCTCGCGACGTTGCTCGAGAATCTGCTCCAGAGCAACCTCGGAATCGACGACCTCCTGGTCGAGACATACATCTTCACCGGCGTCTCCGATCCTGGGCGGATGGCGCCGAACAGCGCTCTGGCCCTGGGCCTGAGTGGCCTGGCTCTGCTGGTGCTGGCATGGCGGCCGCCCTCCCGTTCCTGGCATCGCTGGCCAGCGCTCTTCGGCTCTATCGTGGTTGCGCTGGGCACGGCGGCGCTGGTCGGCTATGCCGCCGATGTCCCCCACGCCTATGGGTGGGGCAACTTCAATCGTATGGCGCTCCATTCCGCCGTTGGGTTCAGTCTGTTGGGCGGCGGGATCGTCGGTCTGGCCTGGAACAAGGCCCAGAGTGAATCCGGTGAGACGCCCACCTGGCTTCCGGGTCTCTCGGCGATAGCCGTCATCAGCGTGACGGCCTTCATTTGGTATGCGCTGAGCCGCGGAGGAGGTCGAGAGTCCGCCGTTGCGACCATCACTGTGTTTACCGGCCTGCTCAGCGCGCTGCTGCTGGCTTGGTCGCTCCGAGCGGGGCAGATCGCCGAGCGCCACGCCCGTTCGCTCGAATCTGCCAACCTGTCACTGCACGGTGAGATCGACACCCGCTTGCGCGCTGAGGAGACGATGCTCCAGCTCGCCGCCATTGTGGAGTCTTCCAACGACGCCATCTTCGGGACCACGCTCGACGGGCTGATCCAGAACTGGAATCACGGGGCGGAGCGGTTGTACGGGTATAGCCGCCACGAGGTGCTGGGCAAGCACGTCTCGCTGGTTCATGCGGAACAGTTGAAGGATGCCGACCTGCTACAGCGCATCGCGGCAGGAGAGCGGGTCAGCCGCCTGGAAACAATTAACCTGACCAAGGACGGGCGGAAGATCGATGTCTCGATGACGGTCTCACCCATTCTCGATCGCACCGGTCAGATCGTGGGAGCCTCTACCATTGCCCGCGACATCACCGACGAGAGGATCCTGGACCGGCTGAAGAGCGATTTCGTGGGAACCGTGTCCCACGAGCTTCGAACCCCCCTCTCCGCAATCAAGGGGTTCCTCGAGCTCGTGGTCGACGGTGAGGCCGGCCCGATCAACGAAACCCAGCGTGAGTTCCTGGACATTGCCGTGCGGAACTCGGATAGATTGGGGGCGTTGATCAACGACCTGCTCGACATGAGTCGCATCGACTCGGACCGTCTGGAGATGAGGTTCGGCGCGGTGAATCTCGCCGCTGTTCTGGCCGATGTCGGTGCCACCTTCCGACACGAGGCCTACACCAAGGGGCTGGTGCTCCGGGAAGAGGTGCCTGAGCTTCCCCTCGTCCGGGGCGACAAGGCGAGGCTGATCCAGGTCTTCTGCAACCTGGTCTCGAACGCCATCAAGTACACGCCCAAGGGCGAGATCGGAATTCGGGCAGCCCCGGGCGCGGACGGCGTCGAGGTCATCGTGTATGACTCGGGCATCGGCCTTACGCCGGAAGAGCGGGCCCAGCTCTTCACCAAGTTTTTCCGAGGCAGGAATCCGGTCGTGACCGAGTCGAGAGGAACCGGCCTGGGGCTGGTCATTGCCAAGGCGATCCTCCAGGCCCACAACGCGACCATAGACGTGGAGAGCCGGCCCGGCGAGGGCACGCGGTTCCGGGTCGTACTTCCGCTGAATGGCCCGGCCGATACCGGCCGGCCCGCGGCGTAGGGGAGCGAAGAATGGCGAAAATCCTGGTGGCCGAAGACGAAAAGCAGATTGCTGACATGATCGTCTTCAAGCTGACCAACGGTGGCCACCAGGTTATCCGGGCCGAGGATGGCGAGCAGGCGGTGACCCTGGCCGGCCGCGAACTGCCCGATCTGATCCTGCTCGACGCGATGATGCCGGGGTTGAGCGGATTCGAGGTACTGCGGCGACTGAAGAGCGATCCGGCATTGCGGGCGGTGCCGGTCATCATGGTGACGGCAAAGGGCCACGAGCGAGACGTGCTCAGCGGCCTCCGCGGCGGGGCCGTAGACTACGTAGTGAAGCCGTTCAGTTTGAAGGAGCTCGCCGCACGGGTCGACCTGGCGCTCCGGAAGGAGCCTCCCGCCACAGCATCCTGAGGCTGTCGTAGACCGGCTTCAGCCGGCTGTGCCAGCGCGGTTCGATCCAGCCCTGCCAGCGCCATCCAGTAAAGTCCTCCTTCCGCCACATTCCTCGCGCCAAGGCAGGAAGAGCCGCGACGACCTTGGGCCTCATCCCGGCTCCTTTCGAGTAGATCACCACGCCGACGTGAAAGTCACCAGCGGAAGCCGTCCCATACTTACCGCTCGTTTGCCGATCGAAGAGCAGCGTTCGTGTCGATGGATCGGTCACGTTCAGCAGGTCCCACGGAATTCGGATCTGTAGCAGCCCGGACTTTTCGTCCAGGTACCAATCGGCCAGGGTAGAAGCGGCCTCGGTCCCGTGCATCAGGCGTCCACGATCATAGCCGCGGGCAGGGAAGAAGGTGCCGTCCCGGCCGAATCTCGAGCGGTTGGTGATGACGAACAACGAATCAAATCGGCCGTCCGTCCGGTCTCGAGTGATCACGGGCCTCCGGTAGAAACGGCCGAAGTCATCCCCCGTCGCCGGATCGATCCGGAAATCGTGGCGCTGATAATCGGGAGTGACCCCCATCGTTCCGCGCTCCGGCCCGGCCAGATCGATCAGGAACTCGAAGCCGACCTCGCTCTCCACCTCGCTCCGCGGAAGCCGGTGCTGTCCTACCCCGTCAAGATAGGTGTCGATCGCCAGCTGAATTCCCTGGCTGGCCCAGGGGAATTTCCCGGGCGTGAGCTCCACGGCCAGATACAGGAAAGACTCGTCGGCGCGAGCCCGAAGCCGTCTGAGACTGCCGCTGGTGTCGGGCGTGCCGCTCTCTAGTACAGGGAGGTTGCGCCACGTCGCCGGATCCTCTCCCAGGCGCGGGGTCGTCGTCGCCGTTCCAGCGTATTCACCCAGGATGCCGTAACTCTGCTCGGCATCCATCGCGTTGTGCCACATTCGGGTGTTGTCGAGCGGGATCTCGTAGTCGATCACCGCCCAGTTCTTCTTGAACCATTCATCCAACCAGGCGAACACGATCGACCCGGCCGCGCCGGATTCCCGGATCTCACGGGTGAGCCGGGCATCGATCGCTGCCATCTCCTGCTCGTCGTGCCCGCCGTGACCCCACCCCTCCGGATGCAGGTGTGCTACGCCTCGGCTCGAGGGTACACCATACTCGGCGATCAGCGTCGGCATGCGCCGGTGATGCGCCACCAGCTCCTGCAAGTAGCCGAAATAGCTGGAGCGGCCCTCCAGGGATCTCGCCTGCTGGTACCGTGGGTCGAGCAACATGAAGTCCGGGTAATAGGGATACGCATGGTAGCTCGCGAACCAGCCGGCCGGGTTGGCCTCTGTCGGTTCGATCAGATTGGCGTCCAGGCCAACGGCGTCGTTCTCGTATTCCAGCTTCTGAGCTTCGCTTCTGCGGCCGCTGCGCTTCCGCCAGTAGGCCTCTTCCGCCGTGGTGGGTTCCGTTGGGTGACTGAGCGGGTCCAGCGTCGGCCAGTTGGTGTAGGCGATAGGATGGAGCGCGTTGTAGCTGTCGGCTTCATACGCGAGCATTGCATCGCATTGTCGGGCGAGCCAGAGATCCATGGCGGGACCCCGATGCACCCGGAGATAGCGACCGGAGTACGAGCCTGACGGACGATGCGCGTCGAACGACTTGACCGCGAATGGCTCCCACTCTCTTCCTATGATGTAGCCCAGGACCCACGGCGAGATGTCGGCATCGTAGCGACCCCCGGCATGACCCGGCCGGGCGGCAATCGTGCCAGCCCCGTGAACCACATCTACCACCCTCCGCATCTCGCGCTGAAAGCCGGCCTCCCAGGCCGGATCGGCAAAATCGTGCCGCGGAGGGAGCTCCGTCCATACCCCGTGGACCAACCAGAGCACCCGATCCGGGTGCGAGAGATTCCAGCCGCTGAGGGCCCGGTAGAACACCGGTGGCAGGATCGTATACAGCCGCAGGGTGTTCGCGTGCATCGCCGCCAGGGTATCGAGCCAACCGGCATAGAGGGTCGAATCCTGAGGAAACTCGGAGGGGTATCGTCCCGGGAGCGCGACGCCGAGGTTGACGCCTTTGACGTAGAACGGCTGCCACCCATTTCCCGTCGCGACCTCGAAGCCCTGTCCCCGGGTTCGAGCTACCAGCTGAAGCACGCCCGGACGAAATCGGTTCCCCGCTTCCGGCCGGTTCCAGTCCGGTGCAGCCCGGTCGAGGAACGAGCGGAACTCCTGGTTGTTCGGAGCCAGAACAAGGGCGCGTCGTCCCGCGGCCGCAGCCCCTGCGGTGTCGCCTAGTCGCAGCGCCGCTCGGGCCCGTCCCTCCCACGCGTCCGAGTTGGTCTGGCTGCGGCTCAGCACCACCCGAAACAGTGAGTCCGCGCGGGCGACTTGTCCCAGCCGCAGCAGAGAGAATCCCAGCCCCACCTGGGCGTCCAGGTTATTGGGACAGAGCCGCAGGGCCGCATCGAATCGGGCCGCGGCCACCCGGTTCGAGTCGGCCCGGTAGGCTGCCCACCCCGTTTCCAGTGCCGACACCCCCGATGGGGAACATGGGGATTGGGCCCTGAGCCTGGCGGGCGGGTGCAGGAGAATTACCAGCGCAGGGAGTGCGCGCAGGGCACGAGCGGCTTGTATGTTCAGAGTCATGGAGACCGGGGAATCTGGCGATACTCGCACCTTGGGTCGATCCCTGATCGACACCTTCGGTAAGGGATGGTCCAAGGAGAACGTCGATCTACTGATGTCCGTCTACTCACCGGATGCGGTCTTCATCGAGACTCCGTTCACCCAGCCTCTCAGGGGACAGGAAGAAGTTCGACGGTACTGGTTGGATGTGCCCTACAACCAATCGGAGATCACCTTCAGTTCGGGCGAGATCTTCGCGGCCGGCCCCTGGTTCTCGACCGAGTTCAAGTGCGTCTTTCGCCGCCGCCGGACTGGGGAATGGGTGGAGGCACGGGGCGCCATCTTCTGCGAGACCTCGGCCCAGCTGATCACCGAGATGAGAATGTACTGGCACCGGTGGAACGGCGGCCGTGAGACGAGCAAGCCGTAGACTGTCCCTTGGTTGCTTCCTATTGCCCGAAAAGGGACGTTTCCGCCGCTGGACAATTTCGTAAGTTGTTAGACTGCATGTTCATACGCGATGGCACGGGGTTAGCAACATAGCCCGCGATGGCCGGTGCGTGGTATCTCCGTGCCCCGTTGCGGTTTCCCGGTTGTAACCAAGGTCGTTGGGAGGTTGCTATGATCTCCGTGCTGCTCCTTCCCCTACTCATTGACGCGGCCCCCGCCCCGGCGGTCGCGCCGTATGACGACCCACCGATCCGCCTCTGGATCAACAACGATCGTCGCTTTCTCCCGGGGGACCGCGCCAAGGTCGAGGTCCGGACCAGAGACGATGGCTACCTGCTCGTCTTTCACGTCGATCCCGAAGGGCATCTACGGGTGCTGTTTCCGCTCGATCCCGATCGGGACAACTTCGTTCGCGGCGGCAAGAAGTACGAGATCCGCGGACGAGGCGGCCGCGAGTCGTTCGAAATCGACAACACGACGGGGAAAGGCACCGTCTATGCTGCCGTCTCGCGCGACGCGTTCCGCTTCGACGGCTTCGTGGAGGGGGACCACTGGGACTACCGCGCACTGGCGCCCTCCCGGTTGCCCAATGATCCGGAGCAGGATTTGAACGAGCTGGTCCGCCGGATGGCGCAAGGCGATTTCGACTACGATCTGCTCAACTACTACGTCTCTGAGCGGGTGGCCTACCGTTCGGATTACTCGCCGTACTACGGGTCGTCCTATGACGACTATGGGTGTTACCGCTTCTCCTGCTCTTCGTATTACGGATCACCGTTCAACGTTTCGATCGGGCTCTCCTTCGGCCGACCCTATCGACGCTACTACTACGATCCGTACTTCTACGCTTACGATCCGTTCTATAACCCGTTCTTCTACGATCCCTACTCCTACGCGCCGATTTACCGGCCGCGATACGTCTACCCGTACTCGCGTTACCACGGTCAGTACTCCTACAACCGGTATCGCCAGTACGGTCAGCCCAACACGCCCTACCGGTTCCGTGGCGCCGATGGCGCCGCCGTCGGGTTCAGGGATCGCTTCGGCCCGACTC
>JAXDMF010000228.1:0-5877 GCA_034666205.1 Gemmatimonadales bacterium | reverse complement strand
GACGCCAACACCACCACCTCCGGCTCCAGTGCTTGCCCAGGTGACGTTACTGCCTGTATCGGCCACCCTGGCCCCCGGCACCACCAAGCAGTTCTGGGCCTACGGACGCAACACCGCCGGGGATAGCATCCCCGTCGCTGTGGTGTTCTCGGCGACTGGCGGTACGGTGACTACCGGCGGCCTGTTTACCGCGGCGTCATCGGCTGGATCTTTCCGCATGATCGCGTCGGTCGGGGGCTTGGCCGACACTTCCACCGTAACCGTCACCCAACCCTTGGGGAGCGGCTCCGGGTTCAGTGGAATTGCTTTCGGGCCTTATCACGTCCCGCTCGATAGCCTGGGACGGCCCGGCTTCTATTACTCCGGCGGGACTCGCAACGGTGTCCCTGCCAGCCTGCTGTCAGACCTCAGCAAAGTCCGCGCGGCCAGGGGCCGCGTAGCGATCTCGCTTCTTCGCCTGAAGACCCAGGACGCGACCGGTAAATTGAGCGTCGCTACCACGCAGGCATACATTGCCACCTGGCCCGACATCTCGTCCTATGTCGCCGACGGTACCGTCGTCGGCGTCGTCGTGGCGGACGACATTACCTGGCCCACGGCCTGGGGTGGCGAGAAGCCGCCGCTGGCTCGGGTCGATTCCATCGCGCTCCTGGTGAAGAACCGCTGGCCCAACGCGGTGACCATGGTGCGAGCCACCCCGACCCAGTTAGTCGGACGGACGTGGCGCTGGCTCGAGACGGGATGGGCCCAATATGACGGCCCGTACCGCAGCGGACCGCCCGCCACGTATCGAGCAAACCAGGTGGCGAGTGCCAAGGCCCAGCGACTCGGGCTCGTACTCTCACTGAACGTGCTGAACGGCGGCTGCGGGCCGGTGGCGCTCGGGGCCTGTATGCCCGAGGGGCCCGGCACCGATATCCTCGGGACCTTCGCCGACGCGGCGACGGTGCGGCGCTATCAAATGAGTGCGGCTGAGGTTCTCTACTACGGCCAGACCTTCTTGGCTGAGCCGTACAACTGTGCCTTTATCCACTGGCAGTGGAGCCCGGTCTGGACCGCGAGTCGTCCGCTGGAACAGGTGCTGGGGGTCCAAGCATTCGATACCCGCCCCGACGTACAAGCAGCGATGGCTAATTTGAGCACCATCGCGCGTCAGCACCCTGTCACCAGCTGTCTGCAGCGATAAATGAACTGATTCGATCCCGAATCCCGGCAGGAGCGAAGCCCGTCCGAATCGGTTGATTCGGGCGGGCTTTCGTTATGAATAGGTGGGATCCCGCTCGGAACTCTCCACTGGGGCGGCGACGCGGCCGCTGGGAATGGCAGGGGAGGGGTGCGGCCAGGGGACCACAATCTCCCGATAGACCGCCAGCGTCTTCCGGACGGTACGTTCGAGGGTGAAGTTGCGCTCGTAGTGCTCGCGCCCGCTGCGGCCCATCCGAATCCGCAAAGCCGGGTCCATCAGCAGCTGGACCAACCGCTGACGGAGCCCCTCAACGTCCTCCCGCGGAATCAGGAAACCATTGACCCCGTCCCGGACGGATTCCGCGACTCCGCCTACCGCGGATGCCACCACCGGGAGCCCCGCACGCATAGCCTCGAGGATGCTCCGGGGGAACCCTTCCCAGTTGGTGATGAGGAGGGCCACCTGCGCGTCCGCCAGCCGCTGATCCACACTCATGCTCTGCCCCCAGAACGACACCCGATCGGTCAAACCCAGCTCGCGGACCATCCGTTCTGCCTGGGGCAGGAGCGGCCCATCCCCGACCAGGTCGAGATGCCAGGGGTGTTCCCGTAGCTGGGCGAGCGCCTTGAAAAGAGTGGTGTGGTCTTTCTGCGCTTCGAATCGCGCCACCATGGCGAGTCGAACCGGCGAGCGACCCGGGTTCGCCCGAAGGCCCTGATCGATGTCAGGCATACCGTTGTGCACCGTTACCACCTTCTCGGCCGCGGCTGTCAGGTGCTCCAGTGCCAATTGGCGGTCGAACTCGGACACCGTGATGATCCGGGACGCGAGTGGCGACGCGAGTCGCTCGATCCAGCGGTAGGCCACCGCCGCACGCCGGGGAATGCCAGGGGTAAACGACCAGCCGTGCGCGGTAAACACGACGGGCAGACCTAGCGCGCGCGCGGCCAGGCGGCCCAGCACGCCGGCCTTGGATGAGTGGGTTGAGATCAGATCAGGACGCAGCCGCCGAAGCGCCAGGTAAAGCTCGGCGAAGGCGCGGGTATCCCGATAGGGATTGATGGAGGCGGCCAGCTGCTTGAGCGATACGGTTCCCACCCCCGCCCGTCCCAAGGCCTCCATGTAGGGACCAGAGCCACCGGCTAGGACGGTCGCCTCATGTCCGTGCCCAGCCATGGCGGCCGCGAGATCACGCACATGCACCTGCGCTCCACCGATCAAATCCGACCGCGTGACCACGTAGGCGATTCTCAATGGGCGGCGCCTTTCGGCGAGGAGGTTCGGGGGTCCTTGTTCATCAATATATGCTGTTGGGGGCCCGCAACAGATTGGCTCGCGAAGGATAAAAGTTGCTGGTCCGGACCGGGTCAGAAATCACACTCTCGAGCCCCCAGCGCAGGGGCATCGCCCAACGGTGCGCTACAGAACCAATTCAGATACATTGCGTTGGCTTATGGGGGTGACCGGAGAGCGAGCCGTTCCGACCTTACCGGGCATGCTTCCTGCTCCCCCGCCAACGGATATCCATGATATTGGGCTAGGCGAAGTTAGGCGGGTGCTGCGCCGTCCATTTTCGATGCCCTATGAGGCCTATGCGAAATTCGATCCTTCCCTCCTTGGCTGGTCTCCTCGTAGCTGTCTCCATGAGCTCGGGAACGGTGCTGGCCCAAAGCCCCGCGCCAAGCACGGAGCAGGTTACTCTCGCTCCCGGCGATTCCGTCCGCATAGTGGTGTGGCGGAAGCCGGAGATGAGCGGAGACTTCATCGTCGGCCCGGACGGTACGATCACCCACCCGCTCTATCGTGCAGTGCGCGTCGCGGGGATCCCCTTCAGTACGGCAGAGCTCAACGTTCGCAACTTTCTCGCCCGCTTCGAGCAGGACCCTCAGTTCGTGATCGAGCCCCTGGTACGAGTCGCGGTGTCGGGCGAAGTCGGACGGCCTCAGGTATATGCCGTGCGGCCCGAAACCTCGATCGCGGATGCGGTTGCCCTGGCCGGTGGTCCCAAGGAGACCGGGCGGCGAGAGAAGGTCCGAGTGCTGCGGCAAGACGCCAGCGGTCGTCAGCATGAGCTGTACGTGAATCTGCTCGAGCCGGCGGGCACGGCGGCCGCAACCCGAGTCCACTCCGGCGACCAAATCGTCGTCGACAAAAAGAGGTCGTTCTTCCGAGAGATCTTCCTGCCGGCGATCGGGGTAATAGGATCGGCGGCTTCCATTTATCTGGTCATCGATCGTGCCAGCAGGCCATAAGACACTCATGCAAGAATACTATCCGCCAGCCCGGCAATTGCCCCCCCGTCAACCCTCGCTTGGCGCAGGGTTCGAGCCTCAGGCTCAGGCCGGCAATTCCATTTCCCTGAGGCAGGTCCTGGCCGTTCTTCGCCGGCACTATCGGCTTGTCATCGTGATGGCGCTGTTGGGTGTGGCCGCGGGAGGATTCCTCGCCGCGAGAACGCCAGCAACCTTCCGCGCGGTGGCAACCATCCGGATGGCAGGTGAGCGCCGGGCCCTCACCAATCAGATCGAGAGCCCCACACCGGAAATGAACCACTCCGCCGACCCTCTGCTCTCCTTGGCACAGGTACTACACAGCCACAGCGTGGTTTCGGCAGTAGTCGATTCCCTGGGCCTCCAGCTCGTCTCCGGCACGCCGGAATTCAACATGAGCCGCCTGGACCGAGTGTGGGTAAATCCCCAGGCCCAGAACGACACGATTCTCGTGACGTTCTATCAGAACGGCGTAAAGGCCAAACTGGCCAACCGCGAGGCCCGCGCACCGTATGGGGAGATCCTGGATCTCGGCAAGGTGCGGTTTGCCATCACCTCGGTTCCTGACATTCCCCAAGCCTACCTCTACACCGATTCTCGCGAGCGGGCGACCGATTGGCTGAACGGTCAGCTGCTGGTCACCCCGCGGCCCGGCACTGACGTCATTGACGTGGTCAACATTTCGACGATTCCACGGATGGCGCAGCGCGTGGTCAACACCACGGTGCAGGTGTTCAAGCAACTCAACATCTCGACATACCAACAGATCTCCCAGCGGCGCCGGCAGTTCCTCGAGGACCAGATGAAGCAGACGGACAGCATGCTGGCTCGGGCTCAGGGTGAACTGGCCGCGTTCCGGAGCCGACAGCAGCTGGCCAGCACCCAGGGTGCGCTGGAGGCCAACCAGACCAACATGTTGGCCCTCGATGCCAGGCGGGCCGAGCTGGAGGCGGATCGGGCCACCTTCGGCGCCTTGCTCACGAAGCTCAACAAGTCGGGCCAGCAGGGCGAGTCCGAAGCGCTCCGGGCGCTCGCCTCGTCCCCGGCCTTGGCCGGGAACCCCACTGTGGGGAACGACTACCGCCAGCTCGAGCTCTATCAGTACCGGCTGGACTCGATGACCACTGGCCCGTGGAGGGCAGCGGCGACCAACCCCGATCTGATTCAGCTCAAGAGCCTCATCACCTCGACCAAGGCACAACTCCGCCAGGGTGTCGCTAGCCACGTCTCCACTCTGGATGCCCGAATCGCTGCGCTGGGCGGCCTCCGGGCACGGAACGGGGCGTCACTCCAGGTCTTGCCCGCCATGGCCGAGGAAGAAGCGCGCCTTACGGGTCGAGTTCAGGCGTTGACGTCTACCAGCGACCAGGTGCGTCAGGATTATCAAAAGGCCCGGATGGCAGAGGAAGTCGAAGCGGGCGACGTCGACATCGTGGACCTGGCCGGAATGCCCTATGCGCCGGTCTGGGCCACAGCGCCCCTGAAAGTCATCCTGGGTCTCCTGATGGGGCTCGTGCTCGGAACCTGTGGCGCGTTTCTCCTCGAGGCCCTGAACACGTCGATTCGGAAGCCCGAGGACCTCGAGCTCGCACTGCACGTACCCGGCCTGGCGGTCATTCCCCGGCTCACCGGCACTGCCCCCGCCAGCCGGCGGTTGGGCGGACTGCTCCGGCCCGGCAAGCGAGCGGAGCTGGATTCCAAGCGTTCGAGCGCTTCCTCGCTCGGGACGACAGCCCAGCCGTTTTCGATCGGGGTGGAGGCCTTTCGGATGTTGCGTACCAGCCTGGTCTGGTGTGAGCAGGGCGACAACATGAAGACGTTGGTGGTCACCAGTGCTGCTCCCGGCGAGGGGAAGACTCTGACCTCGGCCAATCTGTCGGTGACCTTCGCCTACGATGGGCTTCGCGTGCTTCTGATCGATTGCGACGTCCGCCGGCCCCGACTGCACGGGCTCTTCCAGGTGCCGCGGTCTCCCGGTCTGATGGAATTGCTGACCCCATCGTACAACGGGGATGAAAAGCAGGTGCTCCCATTCGACCCCACCGACGGCCATACGGCCTCAGGTGATCCGATCAGCGACGTGATTCGACCGACCAGCGTGAGAGGTCTTTCATTGCTCACTTGCGGCGCGCTGCCCACCAATCCCTCCGGCCTGCTGAGCGGCGTGCGGATGAGGGTACTGCTTCAGGAGCTTGCCAAGAATTTCGACTTGGTCATCCTCGATACACCTCCCGTGCTCGCCACGGCTGACGCAGGCATACTGGCATCACTCGCCGATGGGGTTCTCCTCGTGGTCCGAGCGGGGCAGACGGATCGCGTGGCGGCCAAGCGGGCTCACCAGCAACTGGTAAATGTGGGGGCCAGTATCGTCGGCACCGTGCTCAACGATCCGGGTGGTGAAATATCCCAGTATGGGGACTA
>JAXDMF010000227.1:0-4768 GCA_034666205.1 Gemmatimonadales bacterium | reverse complement strand
GTACTGCTCGTTGTACAACAGCGTCACCCGCGGAGAGCGCTGGTGTAGAAGATCCCGCTCGAAGTGCCGGGGCACCACGAGCACCGCGTAGAGCTTGCGCCGAAGCAACAGCGATTCGGCCTCATCGAGGTCCTGGACCCGCGACACGATGTTCACGGTCCTTGCGGCGCCAGCCCAACGTACGACGAGTCGCGACGCTTGGGTGCCGTCGAAGTCGAGGGCCCCGATGGGGAGCTGGCGCGCGACCTGCGCGGCGAAGACGCCGGTGAGCAAGAGCCCGGCACCGACAGGAATAGGCAGTAAGATGGCCCAGAGGACCGGAAGGTGTCGCAGCCGGCGGATCTCGCGGACCATCACGCGAGCGATTGGGCTCATCGAGCTGCTAGCCGCTGGTGCTGTGGCGGCCATTCGATGAGCGCGCTCATGCCGGGCCGAAGTCCGTCGATCGGCTCCCTTGGCCGGGCTCTAACCTCGAAGGTGCGGACGTCGAAGCCGCCGGACTCACGAGTCGCCCGCCAGGTCGCGAAGGAGCCCATGGGTGAGATGTAGTACACCGTGAACTGGAGCCGCTGTGACCCGATTGCCGGGATGGTGGCGGAGAGGGCATCGCCGACTTTGAGTCCAGCCAGCCGGTCCTCCCGGAGGTTCACCGTGATCCACTGATCCGAGAGATCGACCACCGTAAGCACGGGAAGGCCTGGAGATACCAATTCGCCCTGCTCGACGACCTTGATCATTACCTGCCCGTCTACCGCTGAGCGGAGAGCGTTGTCGTCGACATATGTGGTGGCCTCCGTGAGGGCGCCCTCGGCTCTCCGCAGGTCGGCGCTCGCGGCGGCACGGTCCTCCGCCCGCATCCCGGACCGAACCAGCTCATACCGCGCCCTGGCTGCCCCGGTCGCTTCCCGGGCAGCGCGATAGCTCGCATCGGCTTCATCTCGTTTCTGCCTGGGGATCACGCCCTCGGTCATGAGCCGGTCGTAGCGGACGAAGGTCGTCTCCGCGATGGCCTCGGCAGCGACGGCCCGCTCATAATCACTCCTCCCGGCGCGGATCTCCTCGGGCCGGTACCCGTTCCATGCCCGATTTCGGGCAGCCTTCGCGGCGTCTCTTGCCGCGTGAGCCTGCGCAGCGCGAGCCCGGATCTCGGCACCATCGAGCGTGGCCAGCAGTTGCCCCCGTCGGACCATGTCCCCTTCACGCACGTAGATCGAGTCCACCCGGCCCGGTACCTTGGAGGCGATGTTGATCTGGGTGGCGTCGGTTTCGCCCTGTACGATGCCGCCTCGCCCACCACATCCGATGAGAAGAGTGCACCAGAGTCCGTAGAGCAGGGCACGTTCATACGCGGGCATCGGGTGAGTCATCGTGGTGTCACCTCCCCGGCAGTCGCTCGGTCCAGGTATTCAGGGAATCGCTCACTTTGCCCGCTGGCCTCGAGCAGGCGGGCGAGTGCCAGATCCAAATCGAATAACGAGGTCAGCTGGTCAACCTGCGCGCGGGACAGGGCGAGCTCCGCATCGACGACCGCGAGCGAGGTACCGACGGCCGCCTCGTACGCCCTCCGCTCTGACCGAAGGCTTTCCTGCGCCAGCGCGAGCGTCGTCTCGAGTGACTGGTATTCCTCCAGGGCCGACTGGTACTCGTCGTACCGCTGCTGGACGAGCGTGGCCACGTCGTGCTGCATCCGGTCGTGCTCAAACCCGACCGCATCCTCGAGATGGCGGGCGGATCTGAGCCGGTTCACCCGGCTGAAGCCGTCGAACAGCTCCCACCGCGCCGCGACTCCAACCACCCACTTGGGATCGATCGTTGCGTCCAGTCCCCGCCGGAAGAACTCGTTGCTACCGAATACGCTTATGGACGGCAGGAGCTCGCCGCGGGCGGCGCGCGCTCCCTGACGCGCCTGCTCGCGGAGCGCCGCCAATCGTCCCACCGCCGGATTGCCGGTCTCGGCAGCCTCCGAGAACGTCGAGCGCGGCTCCAGGTTGGTGATCAGCGCCAGCGGGGTGGTGGGTAAAGCATCGACCTGGTTGCCCAGGGTGGACCTGAGCGCCACCGAGGCCAGCTCCACGTCCCGCCGGGCTTTCTTGGATTCCCGATCTGCCTCAGCCCGGGCGACCTCCGCTCGAAGCTCGTCGGTGCGCGCGATCTGGCCGGCCGCTCTCAAGCGGTGTGCATCCTCCAGATGCTGGTTAAGCGTCGCGAGCGCCTGCTGTCTGACTTCAAGTACGTCCGCGGCCAGACGCCGCTTGAAATAACGATCCACCAGCTCCGTCATGATTCCGTCCTGGGCTCCCCGCTGCTCCTGCTCCGCTGCCACAACGCCCGCCTGCGCTCCCCGGTTCGCTGCGAGGATGCGCCCGCCGGCGAACACGGTCCACCGCGCGCTCAGGCCGACCCGATACGGATTGTTCTGCAGCACCGTGGCGTCGAGCCGGGGAATCGGCACCGCCGGGTTGAGGGCGGACAGCAGCGGGCGAAGCCCATTGAGATCGACGAACAGCCGATCGTTCATGTGGGCGTAGATCCCGTTGGCGCTGATGGTCGGGAAGTAAAGCCCCCGCTCCGCCGATCGCGTCGCGCGAGACCGCTCCACCTGCGCCTCGGCCGCCCGGAGCTGTTGGTTTTGCTGCCGGGTGAAGCCCAGCGCGTCGCGGAAGCTGAGGGGAGTCTGGGCGGGAAGCGGCCGAGCCAGGAGCACAGCAAATGAGCCGCCAATTAACAGCGCACTCATGAGCTTGCTCGATGTCTCGTTCATGCAGTCTCCACCGACGGTCTGACAGCCAGCGAAGCAAGTGAAGTGCCACCCATGATCACGATAAGAGCGACCGCAGCCCCTCCTCGACCCGAGACGCTGCCAGTAGGCGATCAGTCGCCAGCGGATTGGCACCCGCGCTGGAACGCCGGCTCGCTCCTCGCTAGAACGCTTCGGCGAAGCCGAAGCTCACTACATTCGCTCGTTCCTGCCCACGGGCGTAGTCCATGCTGAAGTTGGCGTTTTCCTTGGTCGACAGATTGAATCGAAGGCCGGCACCGTAGATCGTTCGCACGGGTGCGCTCCAGAGTGCTCCCACTCCGGAACCGATTGCGCCCGCGCCCACAAAGGCGACGGCGCCAAAGCGCCACACCGCGTGCTGGCGCCACTCGATCTGCGCCCGAAGAGCGGTACGGTCGCGCCAGCGGCCGTATACGTAGGCTCGGAGCTCGCTGCCGCCGAGCTGGGGCAATTCTTCGAACGGCACCGTTCCCGAGGCTCCCGCGAAAGCGCCCTCCAGGGCGAGTACGGAGCCGGCTCTCACGCTGCGGTAGACCCGTCCATCCAGGGAAAAGAGCTGGAACCCGGTAGACCCGCCCAGCGGTGGCAGATTCACCCGCACGCGGCCCTGGATAAAGGCGCCACTCTTCGGATCGAACAGGTGATCGCGGCTATCGAAGACGATGCCGATCTCCGGCGCGACCGTCGTGTAGCCAGTGCTTCCGGGTATGGTGTGGCTAACCAGCAGCCCGCCGGGGACCAGGTTCCCCACCGACAGGTGGAGGAGCTGCAATCCGAGCTGGGCGTAGGTATGAGGCCGGATTTCCTGTTGCGCGGTAACTGCAAGGACGACCGTGCGAGGGGTGAACAGCTCTTGAGCCGACTGTGCAGTCCGCGCGCCGATACCGAAGAACGGCGCGGGAAACCGGGAGTACACTGCCTGGAAATTGAGATTGCGCGAGTTCTGGGGCGCCCACAGATCGCCGCCAAAGGCAATGAGGAGCTGATGGTTTGCGGTGTAGGCCGAGTGCTGGAACACCGTGCTGGGGCGGGTGGCGCCGTCCAGCGCGGTGCGCCACAGATAGGCGCCAATCAGGGTGACCTTGAGTCCCGTGAGCTTTTCGCTGGTCGGCACCGCGTACACATACCAGGCATGGCGTTGCAGCGTCGGCCGGACGGGCGCCGCGATCGAGACCCTCCGAGGGGGAGAGGGTCCGGAACCGCCTGATGCCTGAGCCTGCACCGGAACGCCGTGAACCGGCATGACTCCACCCAGCAGAACGACTGTGCTCCCAAAGCGCGTCCAACCGACTCGGCACCAGGTTCCGTCGTAGCCGCCCGTGCGGGCCGACCTCATTCCTGGTACGCTCGCCGGAACGCTTGCCGAAGGGTCGGATGCACACGCATGATCCCGATGACGAGGAAGATATCGGCGACCGCGTGCGCGATCAGCACAGCTCGCCAGGTCGCCTCGTCGAAGTGACCCACTGCTTCCCACCCGGTCATGACCACCAGGAAGCTGAACTCGATGACGAGGATGACGAGAAGCAGTCCGGTCAACACCACCGGTATACGGTCGGCCACGCGGGCGATGGCCAGAGCCACGATCCCAGCCAGCAGGTATAGCGTGGTATGGCTCACGACATAGCTGAGGGAAGGAGAAGTACCGGTGATTGCCCGCACCAAGGATGGCCAGGGGCCCTTTCCCACTCTGGCCAGGATTTCCGGTCCTTGCCCGCTCAGGGCGCCCACGGCTATGAGAGTGAGGGTGCCCACCGCGGCCGCAACCAGGCCCACCAGCGCGCCGTGCAGCCATTCAGGCTGCTGGCCATCATGACCGCTTCTCATGGTTGGCTATGAGGTCATCCAGCTGGGTGACTTGGCGGCCGGGTCCACCTTGAAGCGGATCCACATGCCGGACAATCCGTGGCCGGGAACCGCGCAGAAGATCCGGAAGCTGCCACTCTGTGGCGCGGTGAAGCGCATGGCATCCTTCCCCCCTTGGGGCAA
>JAXDMF010000226.1:0-4525 GCA_034666205.1 Gemmatimonadales bacterium | reverse complement strand
GGGCCGTTTCCCAGAGCGGCGATCAGGCGGCGGGTACCGTCCCCTGGTCGGCCGCTCGGGCGATCCGCTGGCCCTCGGCCACATCTACCGGCCAGAGAAGTAACGCCCCGATACCGAAGAAGATGATCACCGACAGAATGGCATTCCGACTCGACCCGGTCGCGGCGATCGTACCCGCAAAAATCAGTGGCCCAAAGATCCCGGCGAACTTCTCAAAGACGCTGAAGAAGCCGAAGAACTCGCCCGACTTGTGACGGGGAATCATGCCGGCGAACAAGGAGCGACTGAGTGCTTGGGTGCCGCCCTGGACCGTACCTACCAGTCCTGCGAGCACGTAAAAATGGAAGGCGGTCTTCATGAAGTAGCCGAGGAGGCTGATTGCCGTGTAGGCCATGAGCCCGAGAAAGAGCGCACGCTTGGCGCCGATGCGCTGCGCCAGCATGCCGAATAGAAAGGTGCAGGGGATCCCCACAAACTGCACCAGCAGGATGGCTCCGATCAGCGCATTCTGTCCGATCCCGATCTCGGTGCCATAGGCCGTCGCCATCTTGATGATGGTTTGAATGCCATCGTTGTAGATCAGGAAGGCCAGGAGCAGAAGAAAGGCGTTGCGATAGCTTCTGAGCTCGCGGAATGTCTCGGCCAGGCGCACGAACGCCATCATGACCGGATTCTCACCCCGGCGCTCGTCGGGCTCGAGGAGCGCCGGTGGCTCGGGCACCCTTCGGAACAACGGCAGCGAAAAAACAACCCACCACACCGCCACCGACACGAAAGCAAGACGCACCGGCAGCGTCGCATGGCCCTCGCTCAGCCCAGGTCCATGTGGTAGACCGAACCAGTCGGGCCGCTGGATCCACGCGAGATTGAGCGCCAGCAGAATGCCCCCGCCGACATAGCCCAGCGCGTAGCCGGCGGTCGAGAGCCGGTCCATTTCGCCCGGCCGGGCAATGTGCGGAAGCAACGCTTCATAGAAGACGAAGCTTCCCGCCACCCCGACGAGCGACACGGTAAACAGCGCCGACGCGAGGTCCAGGTCTCCGTGGTGGATGAAGAACATGCCAAGGACGGCAGCCACGCCGATCCCCATGAAGAGCGCCAGAAATCGTTTCTTGGCCGCTCGATAATCGGAGATTGCACCGAGCATGGGAGACAGCAGCGCTATGAAGACCAGTGCGAGGCTGTTCACCAGGGCCAGCCGTTGGGTGGCGCCACTCTCGGCCACGCCGGACCCCGCCACCTTCACGAAGTAGATGGGGAAGACGGCGACCATGATGGTCGTTTGCATCGCCGATGCGGCCCAGTCATACATGGCCCAGGCGCGGAGCTCGGGCCGGTCGAGGCCGAGCCGGGACAGGAGAGAGGAGTTGGACATGGACGGGGAAGCTAGATGTGCTGGGGCCGGCCGGTAAGGACTCATGCTTTGTCGTCCGCCAGCCGACAATGATGCTATACGCCTCCCTCGCCCGCCGGAGGTCAATAGCACGCAGTGGCCGCGCGGCTCAGTGGCCGCCCGGATGATCCGCCAATCGGCTTGGGTACCCGCCTGGTGGGACCGATTCACCCCAAGCCCGAGTCTCGGCGCGATGGACCAACGTTCCTTCCTCAGCTCGCCTGTGATAAAGGGCGCGGTCAGCTTCGGCTGCGCGCTCCTTCTGGGCCTCCCCATCTCCGCTCGATCACAGACTCTCGCCACCGGTCTCGACCCGCAGAAACCCATCTCTCAATACGTCCACGACGTCTGGCAGATCGATCAAGGACTGCCTCAGAACAGTGTGATGGCTATGGCCCAGACCCGCGATGGATATCTCTGGGTCGGAACCGAAGCGGGATTGGCCCGGTTCGATGGGGTCGCATTCACCGCCTATAACTCGACGAATGCCAGTGGGCTCTCCGACAACTTCGTGAACACGCTCATGGTAGATGTGGCGGACAATCTCTGGGTGGGCACCTGGGTCGGCGGTATAGCCCGCTTCAAAGGTGGCAAGTCCACCGGGATACCGGGGACGTCGGGGTCCATGGTGAATTGCCTGTACCGGGACCACGCCGGCACGCTCTGGGCGGGGCGTGCAACTGGGCTCGAGCGATGGAAGGAGGGACAGTTCCATCCCGTCCCCGGCACAGAAGGGATGGTGAACGCGCTGGGGGAAGACGCCAATGGCACGCTGTTGATGGGGACCGACGACGGGATACGGGCTCGGCAGAATGGTCGCGTCGTTCCCTGGCAGCCGGCGGCTGGCCGGATCGAGGGACCGGTGTTGGCATTATACCGGGACCGAGAGGGAAGCCTCTGGGTCGGCACGCCTGACGCGCTTTATCACGCGGCCAACGGAAAGCTCGATCGCTTCACGGCCCCCGACGGCCTTCCGCCCGGTGGCGTCAGCGCGATCGTCGAGACCCGGAACGGCCAACTCTGGATCGGCGCAGACGGTGGCGGGCTCGCCCGGTTTGCCGCTGGCCGGTTCGAGCGATTCACCACCCGGGACGGCCTGACGGATGACGCTGTGTCGGCGCTTCTCGAGGATCGGGAAGGAAGCCTCTGGGTGGGAACCCGGAACGGCGGCCTCAACCGGTTTCGGGAGGCGATTCTCACCATCTACGACCGGCGCGAGGGGCTTTCCGCGAATGTCCTCTGGTCGGTATACGGAGATCGGCAGCAGACCCTGTGGGTCGGAACTCAGGACGGCGGACTCAATCGCTTCCAGGACGGCCGCTTCACGGCGTACACTGTCAAAGACGGCCTCCCCAGCAATTCGGTGTTCGCCACCCTGCAAACCGCGGATGGCGTGCTTTGGGTGGGGACGGGTAACGGGATCGCCTGGCTTCGTCACGGCCGCTGGGAGAACCTGGCTGCGGCAGGAGCATTTCCCAAGAGGCGGGTGACGGCGTTCCTCCAGGACCGAACCGGTGCGGTCTGGATCGGTTCCAGGGATGGCCTCTATCGGTGGAAGAATGGCCGCATCCACGACTATTCCCGGGAGGCCGGCATTGGTACGGCGCAGATCCGTGCCATCGTCGAAGATCAGCAGGGGAGCCTGTGGATCGGCACCCACGGCCGCGGATTGATCCGCCTGCGAGACGGCCAGTTCACCACGTTCACCACCAAGGACGGTCTCTCGAACGACGTAGTCGAGTCGCTGTATGCGGACGAGCACGGGCTCTGGTTGGGTACCCAGAGAGGTCTCAACCTGGTGCAAGGCGGGCGCGTCACCATCCTTCCCCTCAGTACCACCGTGTTCATGACCGACGTCTTTCAGATTCTCAAGGACGACATCGGCAATCTGTGGCTGAGCTCCAATCAGGGATTGTCCAGGGTAAGCCAGCGCGCGCTGCTCGACGCTGCCGCCGGCCACCGGGCAAGTGTCGACCTGCAGGAAATGGTATCGCTCGACGGGATGCGCCGGATCGAATTCAACGGCGCCGCTCAGAATGCCGGCTGGAAGAGCCCGGACGGCCGGCTCTGGTTTCCCAGCATCAAGGGACTGGTGGTGGTCGATCCGGCTCATCTCCGAAGCAACCCGCTTCCGCCCCCAGTCCACATCGAGCGCCTCTTGGTGGACGGCCGCGCGGTGGAGCTCACCGAGGACCTGGAGCTGCCGCCCAGCGGCGGGGGACTCGAGTTCCATTACACCGCCACCAGCCTGCTGATTCCCGAGCGGGTCGCCTTCCGTTACATGCTCGAGGGCTATGACCGCGATTGGGTGGACGCCGGTTCCCGGCGCGTGGCGTACTACACTCACGTGCCTGGCGGCCACTATCGGTTCCGAGTCATCGCCGCCAACAACGACGGAGTGTGGAACCAGACCGGCGCCGTGGTGACTCTCCGGCTGCGGCCCCATTTCTACGAGGCAGCGTGGTTCGAGGCGCTTTGCGGCCTTGTCCTGGTGATGGGCGGCGTGGCCGTCTACCGCCTTCGGCTCCGCGGAATCCAGGAGCGCTCCCGGGAGCTGGCCGCGCTGGTCGAGGAGCGGACTGGCGCCCTCAAGGTGGAGGTCGGCGAGCGGCGCCGCGCCGAGGAGCAGCTGCGGCGGGCCAAGGAATCTGCTGAAGACGCCAACCGAGCCAAGAGCGAGTTCCTGGCCAACATGAGCCATGAGATCCGGACGCCGATGAACGGCATTCTCGGCATGACCGAGCTCGCCCTGGAGACCCAGGTCACGCCCGAGCAGCGCGAATACCTCGATATCGTGAAGAGCTCGGCCGATGCCTTGCTGATGGTGATCAACGACATTCTCGACTTCTCCAAGATCGAAGCACGCAAGCTCGATCTCGAAAGGATCGAGTTCGATTTCCGCTATACGCTCGACGACACCATGAAGGTGCTGGCTCTCCGCGCGCACAAAAAGGGACTCGAGCTGGCCTGCTCCGTTCCGCCCGAGATCCCCGACACTTTAGTGGGCGATCCCGGGCGCCTTCGACAAATTCTGGTGAACCTGGTGGGGAATGCCATCAAGTTTACCGAGCGGGGCGAGGTGATTGTGAGGGTAGCGATCGAGTCCGCCACCGAGGAAGAGATGTTTCTGCA